>NZ_JBPFDS010000010.1:0-91703 GCF_059415065.1 Sporosarcina sp. SAFN-010
GCTCCGTTCAGTTAGTATGTTCTCTCTATCCAAACACGCTCATTGGATTGTGTCCACTTTCTATACTATCTTCACTTACTGCGATTTATGAGCACTTTCCCTGGGTTATGATCACTTTTTGAGATTTATGAGAACTTTCCCCGGGTTATGATCACTTTCCGGCTGACAATGATATCACCACCGTAAACTATCCCACTAATTGTCACCAAACTTAAAGGGCTATCCCAGAAAGTCATAATTATGACCTTTCGGGACAGCCCTTATTTATTATTAATTACGAAGATCTACATAATATGTTAATTGAATGATTGTATCTTCTTTTAACTTATAAGCCATAACCAACATATACGTGCCTTTCTCTACTTGTGAAAAATCTAATGTAAACTGGTCCGAATTTGGCTTGAATTGATCCACATCTACAGTTACTATCTCATTGGTTTTTGTATTTCTTAGGCCTATTTGATAAGGATTTAGATATTGACCATCCAACCCTTCCACTAAGTTCTCAACAGTTAGCTGAGGGCCTTTTAAGCTTTTCACTGCCACTAGTTGAGGGTGTGCCATAATCGTCTTCAGTTTCTCCAGATTTTTCAGAGGTGAAAAATCTGTGATTTCATTTCCTGATACATCTAGAGAAACTAAGTTTCTTGCATATTGTAAGCCTTCAAGATTTTGGATTCTCGCATTAGGTGCTTCAAGAGTCGTGAGTGCATGCAGATCTCCTAGAGTGAGTTCCCCAGTAATCCCTAGTTTTTGCTGAATAACATTTCTAAGGTATTTATCAGGTACTGTAATGACTTGAGTTAAGTCTAGTTCCACTAGATCGGACTTCGCCTGCAGGAGAGCATCAAGGGCACGATCGATTTCTAGTTGAGTCACTTGTGTTTTAGCAAGAATCTCTTCTGCTTTTGCAATACTATTCAGGAGCACACTCATACTCTCAGTAGAAAACTTCTCATAATCGATAGCTTTCGACTCTTCAACTGCAGCTACTAAATCTTTCGTGTACACTCTTTCACCGTTCGCGAAATGGAGTTTAGCGTCACCCCATGTTGCATGGTCTGAACCATTTCCGTTCCCGCCATCAGTCACGACTAATTTGAGTTCTTTTGCACCAACTGTTTTTACTTCAATGAACTTCTGAGGATCTGTAGAATGCATCATCTCACTATCGAATTGTTTCACACCATCTACAAAAACTTGGAATGTGACGGATCCGATTGAGCCATGCATCTGTCGGTCTACCCCCACAAATGAAGTGAAATAATCGGCGTCTTTCTCCGTTAAATCATAAATGATTGTTGAGTTGGAGTGTGCACCAATCCCTTTTTCATAGGCTTGTACACTTCCGTCCTTCCCTGTTAATCGTAATGGTTGTTCACTGATTGCTTCGTCTTTTACAGGAGTTCTATAGCTATTTTGTGTAGACTTCCATTCGAAATCAGATAGATAGTTGAAGTCTTCCATATTTACTACGGATATGAATCGCTTCATAGATACTTCATTGCCATCACTATCTACCACAGTGTATGTGATTTCATATTTACCAGCTCGCTCAAAATTCACCTGATTTCTACCCGTCACTTTTACTTGAGCTGTTAAATCTCCATCTTCAGCATCGACAGCAGAATAAACTTCGCTTAAATCGATAGGTGTACCCACTTTAGTTGCTACCGAATTAGGTATTGTAAGCTGGGGCAGTCCATTCGAAATATAAAACTTAGCATCTGCAAAGTTTGCATGGTCGGATCCATTTCCATTACTAGAATCATTTGCAATGAGCGTTAATTCCTTAACGCCTTTCAATGGAACTCTTACCAATTTTGCTTCTGTATTATATTTCATAACCCCGCTATTATAGACTTCCTGACCATCCGCTAGTACTTTAAATGTCACACTTGAATTGTTATTTTCAGCGATGTTTCGATCTATACCAACGAGTGTCTCAAAGTAATCGTAGTTTTCATCTGCAAGATCATACACAATAGATGAATTTGCATGGGTTCCAATTCCTTTAGTAAATTCCTTTGTCGCACCATTGACTAGTATCCTTATCGGACCACCAGACGAAGCCTGATCTTTTTTCACCGTGCTCCACGCTGTTTGTGCGGATATCCACGGCGTATCACTTACGAATGTGGTATCGCTATATACATAGATTTCTTTCGTCTTCGTTACCTTATTTCCATCGCTATCAGTAACTGAAAAGGCTACATTGTACGTGCCTGTTTTACTAACAGTGAAATCGTTAGATGTTACTTTGACTGCGTCGATTAAATCCCCATCTTCTTTATCAAACGCCTCTACACCATCTAAAATTGTAAAGTCCTTGTTGTTCAGTTTAACGAACGTGAGATCTTCAGATACATTTAATGTAGGTTCACTAGAATCTTTCGTGAATTTTGCATCTGCCCAAACTGTATGGTCTGAGGAAATCCCATTGTCTTTCGCATCCGTTGTAATAAGTTTTACTTCTTTTGCACCTGTTACGGGAACTTTCACAAATTCATGCTCCGTACCCGATTTGAATACACGACTATCCAATTTCTTTTCTCCATCTACCCACACTTCAAACGTTGCGGAAGACCCCTGCCCTCTGACAGATTGGTCGATACCGATATAACTTTCAAAGAAGTTGAACCCTTTTCCAGCAATATCATACACAACTTCAGAATTAGCATGAATGGCTATTCCTTTAGGATACGTCGCATCACTACCTTGTCTTCGTAGTGTGATAAGCCCTCCAGAAATTGCTTTATCTTTTTGCAATGAACTCCAATCTGTTTGAACGGATTTAGCATTCATATCTGAGATATAGGCATAGTCACTTGTTACAGTAACCTTCGTCTTCTTTGATTCGATTAAATTCGCATTCTTCACTTCGTAAACAATTTCATAAGATCCTTTTTTCGTTACATCTACCATATTTGATTTAATCACTACATCTTTGGTAATGTTTTGACCGGAAAACGAAGTTGCGTTTACGTAATCCATTGGCTCAAACGCTTGATGTAATCTTAACGTAACTTGTTCTTCTACAGATAAGTTCGGTTGCTGTGAGTGAACTTCCACAGGTTTTAAAGGAGTTAACTTCCTGTCATACGCGACGATTTCATAAGTATAAGGAACACTCGTATCTACGTTTCTATCTATGAATGAAGTTCCTGTTGTATAGCCTACTACCTTGCCATTACGGAGGATTTCATATCCCATAGCAGCGCCCTTATTTGCTTCATCAATATCATAGGACAGGTTGATTTCTTTTTTATCTGGATTTGCAATTATTGAATGCGCAGTAACTTTTGCATCTTTTGAGAACCCATTACCTTCGTAATCTCGTCCTAAACTATGCATGTACTCTAACTTCACATCTGGTTTTGGTAAGTGTGCGACTTTCTCTTTCATCTTAGCGGTAGCTGTTACGTAACCCCAGTCTTCGAAAAATGCCGTTAGGTCCGTTTCGGTTGCTAAAGATAATCCCACAACTAATCGTTGCAAATTACTTCCTAATCCATTCATGACACCTTCAGGGTTTGTCCGAGCAATTCGGGAAGCCTTACCATAACTATCTTCGCCATAATAATATTGCACTTGCTCAAGTACCCCTAAGTAAGTCCAGAAACCATGTTGAACCGTTTCACCTGAAAACCTTTTGTACATGGAATTCCAATCTACACGGTCTTCTGTGCTGTTATTGAATTTCTTTCTCATAATTACTGAGTAGATGTTGTTCGTTATCTCAGTGTGTTCCATCGTGGAGTTATTAATGTTATGGCCCCATTCATGAAAATAAGCCCATCCATCATTTCCAGGTACACTAAATGGCTTCACGATTTGTTTAAAGAATCCATCATCTCTTCTAGGAGAATTCCCTCCGTTAAATCCTGTATATCCCCAATCCGACCAACCATAAGGCCCTTTGGTGAATACCCGTGATGTAAACTTTGCATTGAAATATTGGTTTCTTGGATCTGAATCATCCACGACAGCACCACTAATTTTTTGGTACTCGGTCCACATCATTTCCCATTCTTTCATCGTGTCTGATACGGTCTTCCCAGTTCCTTTTAATTCTTTAATTCCCTTTAGAGCGCCCGCAGCACTTGTAGAAATTGTATTATTTTCGGACACTAGTTCAGAGACGTTATACACAACATCATTCGGTTTTCCGTTTGCAAAGTCGTTGTCGTTCACACTGATTTTCTCTACATATTCTTCCAATTCTTTTTCATACGCTGCGGGATCTGTTATTCCATGATAGTAGACAGGGAATTTAGTTCCCCCAACTAGTCTTACTTTTGGAGCAAATGACTGTTCAGTTGGTAGCGCATTGTTTTCCACATATGCAACAGATGGCTTCATGTTATCGAATGCTGGAACGGTTATTCGATTCAATCCTTGTTTTAACGCATATCTTCTAATCCATCCATTTTTATCATCAGCTATTTGACCAAGAACTAGATTTGGCATGACGCCGTTTTCATCTGCTTCAACTGTAATTTGGATTGTCTCACCTGGCACTACGTATCTACCAAATGTATCTAGTGAGAACGAGGTTCTGGCAATTTGATGTTTGCTGGCTTCTGTACTTGAGTTCCCCCGCTGCGATGCAATCACGATTGATTCGTTAGAAACATGTACGTTGTTGAGTACGTCTTTTGCCATTGTTACGTATTGTTGTAACTGTTCTTTTAAAGGATGCTTCGCAACTTCTTTCTCCAATTGTTGAATTGCATCCATAGAAGCAAATTCCGGCTTTAACTCATTCATAAGACCATCTGTGAATAGATTGGCGACTTGCTCTTCTATCGGGTCCTGACTGTAGAAGGCTAGTTCCGATAACGTGGCCCAGTTTTGGTTAGATTTTTTAAATTTGAATTTTACGCGCTTAAATTCGGTTGGTGCAAATTTGACTTCAACTAATCCAGCAACCATATTATGCTGCCCTGTTGCTACAAGCTGATAGGTGTCTCCTTTGGATGTTTTGGAAGTATAAATTTCAACCTCTTCAGCAAACCCCTTTCGGTCAGAAGGTCTTGCCCCATACATAAGTCGATTTAACGTTACGCTATCTTTAAATTCGACTTCGACTTCGTTTGAAAAGTCATTGGTGTTACTTCTATTTGTTTCCCAGTACGTGTTAAGGTTGCCGTCAATTGCATTTTCAATAACGGCACTCGCATAATGCCCACCATTGTTGCGAATCCCTTTGATGTTTTGACGATCCATTCTAAAAAACTGAGAGTAGGCTTCATTTGAATAATGCAGGAATGGTTTAGTTACTGCTGTAGTAGATTCAATTTCCGCTTTGTTAATGAGAACTTTTGCATTCTCTATATCTTCTTTGAATTGAGGATAGAACGGATGCCCCTTTGCTTCAGCATCCAATCTCGTTAACGCATCCAGCGTTTTAAACTGATCACTAACTGAACTTAGCGATGCATCCGTGAATAGTGTTTCCATTTTGTCGGATACAGAATCTTCTTTGTAAAATTGAAACTCTGAAGCGCTTGCCCAGTCTTGGTTAGCTTTTGTGAATACAAATTTAACTCGCTTAAATTTCGTCGGGGCAAACTGGATTTCTACTACATCACCTGTTGAGCCGTTGTAACCTCCTGAAGAAACTAATGAGAAATCATTACCATCGGCTGATTGTGAACTATAGATTTCAAACTCTTGTGCAAAGCCTTTTCCTTTTGCACTGGATTGGCGCGCGGCATAGACAATTCTATTTAAGGTTGTGGATTCGTTAAGATCCACCACAACTTCGTTAGTAAATGAAGCACTATTCGGCTTATTTGTTTCCCAATGTGTCTTCAGTTCTCCGTCAATCGCATGATTAATAGGAGAGCCTGAGTAGTTCCCTCCATTGTTTGTGATCGATTTTATATTCGAGATAGGCATTTTGAATACTTCATCGTATGCAGGTAGACTCGCTTTTCCGTACAAGTCGAATTTTCGAACCGATGCAATACCGGTACTTTGGTTACTTTCTGCTACAGTAGGCATGACTAATCCTTCTTGCGGTTGTACATTTGCTAATACAGAAATTGGACTGCAGACTACGTTAAGAGCCAAGGCAGCTGCTGTTGCGAACGCAATCATCTTCATATACTTTTCCTCCTCATGAATATATTCCCTACTGAGCGCACAAAAAAAGCTACTCAAAAAGAGTAGCTTTGGATTATATAAAGTCAAAAAAACAAGTAGCAGTTAGTTAACTTTACTAAACAAAAAGTAGTGTGTACTCTTCGGCAACTGGCTGACATAGTGATACACCTTAGTCCCTATAGCTTTGCGTCCCTAAATTTCTTTAGGTTTGCCTATTCAGTTATTTTATAGTTTAAATACTATCATACCTTTGGTTCCACACCATGAACAAATAGCACTAGATTCAAGTTGCTTGTTTTCAGGTAATGTTGGAAGGGGGTTTTATATTAATATTGGTTTAACTTACATAAAAACCAAGTAACTTTCATTGAAAATTACTGAAAAACCAATTCCCGAGAGTTGCAAATTAGAAATACAATTCTAGAAAAGTAAAGTGTTAAAGTGAAATGTGTCTAAAGAAACTAAATAGGGGGTATAGAATTCATTGTTCAAGCAAACAGGAGGTAATTTACAATGAAGAATTACGATATTGAGGTATATGAAAACGAACAACAAGTGGTTGAAGTTGTTGAACGATTAAGAGAGAGAGGCTACAAAACCGAGGAAATTTCAGTGATTGCTAAAAATACAAAAAATCTGCCTGAATTCACACAGGAAGTAAAGCCGTCCACTAAAGATGGAGCCATCGCTGGGGCATTAACTGGTGGAACACTGGGGATAGCAGGCGTAATTGCAGGGATTTCGGCAGTAGTGGTTCCCGGACTTGGCGCCGTGTTAGCTGCTGGTCCTATTATTTCAACTATTGGCGGAGCAGTTGTAGGTGCTAGCTCGGGTGCTGGTGGATTAAAGCATGCACTTATGGAAATCGGAGTTCCTGATGAGGAATCCGAACGCTATTCAGAAGACGTTCAGGAAGGTAAGATCCTAGTATTTCTTCATCCCGAAAAGTGAAGACGAATTTACAATCTTATCTTTGTACCGCTCACAGTCAACACTTTTAAAAAGAAGGCAGCCAATTGAATGATTGGCTGCCTTCTTAATGTTTCAATTGATATATTCTGAAGTAACTTGGTGGCTATCCACGAGTTACACCGTGAATTTACCGATTTCACCTTTTAAATCTTCCGCTATATCGGATAGGTTCTTGGCAGCGGCAGCAACTTCTTCAACTGTAGCCGTTTGCTCTTCTGTCGTTGCTGCAATTTCTCCAGAGTGGCTTGCTAACTTTTCGTACAACGAGGAGATCTGCTCAATGGATTTCAGTAAATTCCCCATTACGTTCTCGACTTCTGTAGAAATCGTTGTCGCTTCAGTTGTCTGTTCTGAGACAGACTGGACTGCAAGTAAAATACTTCTAAAGGCTTCTCCCGACTCACTGACTAAGGCAGTTCCATTTTTCACTGCTTCATAACCATCTGTCATGCTGTCGACAGTTTGTGAAATATCTTGTTTGATTTCACTGATGAGCTGGCTAATGTGGTTAGCAGCACTACTCGATTCTACTGCGAGCTTCCGGACTTCATCCGCAACTACTGCAAACCCTTTACCTGCTTCCCCTGCACGGGCAGATTCAATCGCCGCATTCAGTGCCAACAGATTGGTCTGGTCAGCAATAGAGGTAATGAAGACTGAGAAGCTTTCAATCTTAGAAGACTTTTCGTGAAGTTCAATGACAGTTTCTTTAGACTGTCTGGTATAGCTATTGATTTGTTCCATATTCTTTTCAGTCTCTTGCACACGTGCATTTCCGTTTGTTGAAATCGAAACGGTATGCTGTACAAGCTCATTCACATTACTAATTTTCTCAGAAAGTCGATCTACTTCCTGATTAATCGTTCCAATATCCGAAACCGCATGTTGAACAGATTGTGTTTGGTTTTCTGTTTCATACGCCATTTCTTGGACGGAATCAGAAATTTGAACAGAAGCAATTTTCGTTTCATCCGCACTGGCAGTGAATTCGCTCGACATAGCTAGTAATTGGTCTGAAGAGTCAATGACTTTTTCGAAAGCTCCCCGTACCGATACGAGCATCTCTTCATACTGTTCAGCCAATACACCAAAGTCATCTTTTCGTGTAAGCAAGTTGTCTACATGCTCATTTTTAGTGAAATTCAATTTAGCAGTCTGATCAATAACATGACTGAACTCATGGATTGGCTTCGACACTCGGCGTCCAATAACGATGGATAATAAGACAGAAACAATTATTGAAACGACAACCATCACGATTGAAGTTATGTTATTAGCTTGCAATCTTTTGTTGTAATAGTTTGCATCATACGTTAAAGACAGTAAGCGTGATTGTCGAAATGCATTATCCTCACTCGCATCTAGATCGATTTGAGGAATCAATTTATGGGACAGACCTGATTCGCCACTCAGGTTATTGATGACTTTTTCTTTATTGTCACCAATTGCCTTTGTCCCTGCTTTCATCAGTGACTTAGGCAGGAGCGCAGCCTCTCCCTTATCATCTTTCTTATTCATCGAATAAGACGGTACACCATCGATGTCGATCGTATAGATACCGATATCTTTCACATACTCATGTTTCTTTTTTAAATCAGCCGTCACTTTTTCTAAGTCCATCGATTGAATCGAATCCGAAAACTGATCGGCGGTTGCTGCAATTTGAATCATATATTTTTTATCGGGCGTAGGTGTATAACTGAACTTATTCGTTGCTTTTGTAGCTGCACTGATTTCCAGACGATCCGCAACAAAAACACCTGCAACCATTCGCTGCTGCAAGAGATCTTTTAGCCCAAACTCTTTTAAATCAAGTCCTAAATCTGCTTCTCTTGTTGCATATTTGACGACAAATTGATCATTCATCATAAAGATATCAAACCCATCAAATCTCTTCTTGAATGATTCAAGATCCCAAGATTCAACATTCGGGTTCTTTTGGTATTCCTCTTGAAGGATCTTTGTATATGCTTCCATTTTTCCTGAAAGTGATTGTTCAATTATCGAATAGGCTACATCCGAACTTTCAATAACGCTCAGTAAATTTTCCTCAATCAGCTTTTCTGTTTGCTCTTTTTCAACCTCTAAGCTCTCTTGTGTTCGAATATAATTTAAAGAAACAATTGCAATGACAAGCACAGAGATTGAAATTACCAAGGTCAGTATTAAATTCCTTTGAAAAACTCCCATTTTTTTCATAGTTCTTTTCACCTCTTTAAGTATTAGTTCAAATGTATTATCGGTTTATTTCTTTAGATGTTTAACTATTCATTTCTTATAAATTTCAAGTGCACTCTCAGACCTGATGTGATCTCTTTTCATACAAAGACCCTTCGATTGATTGCTCAATCCAAGGGTTTTCACTCCAATCTCAACCTCAGCACTTAGAACTTCGCAAGTGTCTGAGTCAAACTAATCATGCGTCTAAATCTTCGTCTTTGAGCGCTAGTAAAATAGCGAATCCGATCCACACGGAAGTAATATCCATTGCGGTCTCTTTGCCATTCCAAATTTGTGATTGCCACATAGCAAACCACTCGCTTCCAATAACGACGAAGCCAAAGAACCAAATTGCAAATCCAAGAATGAATGCATAGTAGCCAAATGCCTTAGACTGATTGAATTTCCGTCCAGGAGACTTAATATTTTTCAACATATGATAAACACCGATGAAAGCAAGTACACTAAAAATTCCTTCAGCGATAATTAATCCCCAATAAGCAATGGTGTGTACGGTCGTATTTTCAAACGCACGCCACATCAATGAGTTCCCTTCAAACGTTGTGTCCATAGAAAGTACGTGGTGGACAAATTCATAATTTGAATTATAATCCATCAAGTTTCCTGCAAATACAAAAAATCCAAAAAGTCCTGCGAGTAATAAGGTAACCGTCTTCAATAATCTCAATGCAATCGTATTCATATAATGCCACTTCCTTTTCTTTTTTCCCTTTCAAATATGAGGTCGATCCGTCGCTCACTCAGAGATAATCCTGAAAGATTCATGAGCTGCCCATAATCTTCAGCAAGTGAAATCCCCTCGCGCCCGTGATGCACTTCAATGCTCTCTATATGATACTCAACCATCACTATCGTCCTCTCCATATATCCAGGTCATAACTTCTAAATTAAACTACTCCTATCCATTACTTTAGTCAATAACTTATTCTAGAGAGTTTAGGTAATAAGTTTATTAATAGGTATTCATATTAATTATAAAGTCCGTTTAATTCTATATTCTTTTTTATAGATATATAAGCTTATAATCCACTGGAGAACTAAGAAAAAGAACGTACTCCCCTACTCTTAATAGAATTTCAACTCCTATTTATCACCTACAAGTTATGCACAAAAAACATCCACTCTGAATGTTTTTCAGACTCCGGGCTAACTCCAGAAATTTTTGTGTTAACCAACAGTCATTTTTCTTTAACAATGGAATATAACTTGAAAAAGTTGATTGTCGCTAAGAGCGTATCCATTTAGCGGACTCGCTTCTCTCTCCGTGTTCATAGCTCCCACTTCTTCCTGAAAACAGTATCATTAAAAACACAAAAGGACTGGAAATCGAATTGATTTTCAGTCCTTTTGTCAGCAATTTTAAGCACCTGTTAGTACTAATTTATATACACTTTAAAAGTCCTCTTTTAAGCTAAATTTTTACCAAATAGGTCTTGAAAACGAAGAATATTCACCTTCGTTTTCTTTAAATATTATTTTTAATAAATCTCCTTTGAGCACTTGCATTCGTTCACTACCTATTTTTGCACTCCAACGTCCCTCAATCTCCGTTAATATCTTCTCTTTCGCTTTCACAACTAACCAACCTCGTTCAGTCAAAACAATAATCTTCCCTCTTTTATCAGTGGGATGAGTTTGACGCATTACATAACCACTTTTCTCGAGAAAATCCACCATTTTACTGACAGCCTGCTTAGTAATTCCTAAGTACTCAGATATTTCTATACCTGTGGCTCCATTAGGAATGATGCATTTAAACATGAAACCATGTGCAGGTCTTATATCATCAAATCCCAATTCGCTTAATTTTTCATGTAGTTCATTGATTGTAGAGTTATAGGATAATGATAAAAGTGATGTAAGATCTAAATCACTAAATACTTGATCATTCATGCAGTAAACCTCCTCTGAACAAAGTCAACCAGGTTGACTTTGTTTTGGTTTCATTGTACTCTACATAATATGGTCAATCAAGTTGACTATGATACAAAACAGAAACATGTTTCCACAAAATGTAAATAAATTATCGGGATTATCATGGCTAACATTCGTATGCGAAAGAAATACGATTTGTTTTCTCAAGATTTTATTCCCCAAAATAAAATTAGAATTGCAGAGGTGTTTTTGATGACTAGTATCGTTAAAATCAGAGCAAGCGTGTTTATTCCAGTGTCTTGGACTGAACCTAAGAAGGACATTGAAACAGGGAAAGTAATCCAATTCGAAGGCGACTCTCGTGAATTCACACCATATGCAGTGAACACAATGCGTTCCAGAGTTGAACAAGAAGTCGTTGTAGATTTTTATAAGAAAGAAATTTTCTTATATGCGAACACTGGTATTACAACTGAAAAAGTTACTAATCCAGATAATTCTATTGACTTCAGGAAAGGGAAAGCAAGCACAGAAGGTATTATTTGTACGAATATCATATGGAGTTCTGATGATGTTCAATTTCAAATGAGTGCAAGTGCTAGCAACCCATTAAATGTATATGCTCCTCCTGTTGACTACCTATTAACTGTACAAGTAAATAAAGATGGTAGTGCCGAGATTCAAGGAGAACATGATGGATTTCCTTGTTATGAATTCTATAAACAAGTTAATTTTGGTCCTTTTGAACAAATTCATACTCATGATCCTAGGAAAACTGGTGATACACCAGCAGCTATGGCTGGTAAGATGGAGTATAGTTTCAAAAAGACATTATAAACTGGAATACTTGAGTTAAGAGGATATAAATTAGAAGTATTATGTGGGATTGGTTCCTGCCAAGAGAGTACGAAAATTAGTTGTTTCCTATGTTGTATGAGTTTTGTACAAGCATAGGATTTTTTTTGCGTTCTTTTCAGTTTCAGATATTATGCGATGGTGGGAATAATGATGGCTAAAAAATCAGTTAGTACAAATATAAGCGTTGCCTGCGCACTACATTAATCGGATCAATTCTTAATTGAACCATGCACAGGCAACACTTTTAAGTTCAGTCTAATACATTAAGGTAGGATAGAGATACTTTCAAATTCGCGTTACGCACACGGATTTCGTTCAGCAAGTCCTGATCTTTTGTATCCGTTTTACTTCGAATCGCAAATGTATAGAGAATCATCGTTCCCAAGTTTGTAGTTTCCACTTGTCGGAGTTGGTAGGATTCGGTCCTCTCACTCAAGATATCGTCAAACAAGCTTTCGTGATTCAGGTTTTCAGGTACAGTGACTTTAAGGATTTGTGTATCTTTTCCTTTGCCATAGTCCACTTTGTACAGAATGTAGAATATGAGACTCGCGAATACCGTCAACGCAATGGCCAGTGGGAACTGAAATAGTCCAGCAGTCATCCCGACACATAGACCGAAAAAGATGTATGCAATATCTTTTGCATTCGTCACAGCACTTCTGAAACGGATGAGGGAGAATACGGCGAACAGACCAAATGCTACCCCGGCATTTCCGCTCACTACATTCATAACAACTGACACGACAACACTCATCATAATAATCGTATGGACGAAAGCTTGAGAATACCGCTCCCCTGTAAATGTAATTTGGTACACTTTCGTGATTATTAAACTTAAGATAGCAGCAAGTGCCATCGCAGAAATACTCATCCACATGTTCGGCACGACTCCTCCCAATCCATTAGATGTAAACAATTTCGTGATCTGATCCATTTTCTATTCCTCCTGTTAGTGGCTTTTCCAATTCTTTCGGTTCAAAATATCCTGCTTGTGGTAATACATTTCCACTCAGCAGTTCCATACTCGTACAAAACTTTGAAGCACTGCGCTGCTCACATTGCAGTTCCTGCAAAATACGTGCGAGCCAAAGCGGTACACTATGATCTACTTTCACTTCTAGCACAACGAGATCAGGGTCAATGAAATGCTCTCCATATGGACCGTTTTCGATATGCAGATCTGATTTCCGACAACGTAAGTCAAAATCGAATGTGATGCGCAGTTCTGAATCGTGGATGCCGTGCAAAGCATGACGGCTATAGGAGACGACCATTTCAGGAGATAACCGATAGAATTTACGGAAATAATCTATTTCCTTCATGACCTGTGAATTGGACGTTTCGTAGTTATCCAAACCTGATTGCCCATCTTCCTCTAAATACCGATACGCTTCCTTTAGTGGCAATAGCATCCGTCTTTTATTGACGACTTTCTTATGTTTTTGCTTTACTTCGAAGAAGGCAGTGCTATTGAGATTTGCATCATCGTATACACGTAACCTCAGTTTCTGTCGGTACTTAAGCTTGTTCTTTGTTTCAAAATAAATGCCTTTCTCCGCATTATCGAAGTACAGGCTAGTGACTGAGTATTTACCGTCGATACCATTTTTATCGTTACGCATCTCAAGTCCAATCCGTTGTACAATCTCCTCGTATTGTCGGTGAGTGATCAAGTACTTTTGCTCTTTCCGACTGAAGATTTCAATCGCCATTTGTATCTGCTCCTTTTTGCTGTCACTCTATGAGTTACATACTAAAAGACCAACCTTAAACAAACCTTAAAACAATTTAGCCACAACAAAAAAAGAGATCACGTAGATGTGATCTCTCAGGCTGTAGACAAACTCCAGAAATCATGGATTGCCTACAGTCTTTTTCTTTTACAATAGAATTAACTATGAAAAGTTGATTTTCGCTGCGAGCGGACGCTTTACGAGGGGCTTGCTCTCAGCCAATCGGACGACGAAGAGTTCGATTTGCCGTGTTTTAGCGAACTTTGCTGAAATTAAGGCAGCACTTATCTCCCTCGCTTTGCTCAGTCCAGGGTCTTCGAAAACACGTGCTCCTAACGCTTCGCTTTTACTCGCAAAAGCTGTTCTTCGTCACAGCTTTCGCTGATCCCTCCGGAGTCTCCGCTCTCCACTACAATCAACAGCATCTCCCAACAATCAAATGGGGCAAAGGAAATGATGATGAAGAATCAAATCAAAGAACGGGAACAGATGAAGATGCTTACAATCTAACAGTTAGTTCCGCTAGACCATCGGGTCCGTAAATTAGAAGTAGCAATTGATTTTCCTTTCATTTATCAATTGGTTGTAAATTTATATTCACTACTCGGGAGACCATGCATAGAGCTTTTCGTTTTCTATTATATGTAATTTATTTAATCCCTTAAATCCTCTTAGGGTTGTCTATCGCATACCATGCTTCTACTTGGCATCGGCAAAAACGCGTTCAACGGTCTCTTTTCATTTCCATATACTTCTTTGATTTCATATCGGCGTCTCAAGTCTTCTCTTGCATCTAGCTATTCTTACCGACTGGACATGGAGCTCACCGATTGCATTCTTTGATTGAATGATGTGAATGTCTCATAAGACATTCAGTTGATTGAAGTGAAGGACGGCGACTCCTGGGGATCAGCGCAGCGCGAAGACCCCACAGGAGCGAAGCGACGAGGAGGCTGAGGGCAAGCCCCCGGAAAGCGCCCGTCCGAAACGGAGATCAACGGCCTGTTACCCTTCATTTCCAGTGTCAACGATGCAAAAAGACAAAAGGGTTGGAAATCAAATCGATTCCCATCCCTTTTGTCTACAGTCTGAAGAGATCACGCAGTTGTGATCTCCTACTTTGGAAGCTTGACTTTAAAGATGGTTCCTTTATTTGGGTTACTTTTCACTTGTATAGTTCCATTGTGTATGGTTGCAATCCACTGGGCGATAGACAGTCCTAATCCCATACCTCCAGTTTCCCTAGTCCGGGCTTTGTCTTCACGGTAAAAGCGATCGAAAATGTGCGGGATACTTTCTTCTTTAATACCGATTCCCGTGTCGCTGACTTCAATAACGACTTTTTGGTCCTCGACATATGTTTTCACGCGAATGCTATCGTTTTCACCTGTATATTTTAAAGCATTGTCCAACAAAATGACCAACAGTTGATGGAGTCGGGTATCGTCTGCTTCTATAGTCAAAGGACTCTTACACTCTAGAGAAAAATGCTTATCTTGTGACTCGGCAATTTCCTTATAAGGTGTGCATACTTTTTGGATAAAAGTATCCACTTCAACATACTGCTTCACAATCTGCGTTTCCGCTGAATCTGCTCTTGCCAAGGTTAACAAATCCGAAGTGAGCTTGGACAATCTCCTTGTTTCGGACAAACTTTGTGCTATATTTTCAAACCTATCTGAAATTCTTTCTTGAGGTACTGTAAGGAGAAGCTCCAGTTTGTTTTGAATAATCGTCAATGGCGTCCTGAGTTCATGTGAAGCATTTTCAACAAACTCCGCCTGCTTATTCCAAGAGTGAATAATCGGTTTCATCATCTTTCTCGATAGCAAGTAACTAGCGGAAATCGAGAGGACAATGAAGATTACCGAGCAAATAATAATCAGTTTTTCAAAGTTGGAAATGATTGTTTGTTCAGCATCCACGTTGATCATTAGCTGAGTATAGGCAGTTTCATTCTGTTCATTATGGTCTTCAAAAAGAATATATCTAAATTGATACAGCTCGCTGATCTTTGTCGTTGTAATCTTGTCTATATGTGTTTTATCCAGTTTATAGTCTTCTAAATAGTTTTCATAAAATGTAGTTCCCACTTCATTTTTATTGAGTATATTTCCAGCGCTATCCCAATGGATAACAATCATTCTTGGATTCGGCTTATTTTTTTGACTCTCGTCATCAGGTTGGTCTAAGTCTCCATCTTTACGAGGGAGCCGCAACATCTTTGAATTGGTATCTGTCATCATTTCTTTAAATGACAAGAGTTCCCCGTCCGTCTTTGAAAATAATGTGTTTTGAACTTGGCCCAATATGATGATACTAAAGACCGTAAAAATCACAGTAAAAGCGAGCAAGTTGTAAAGCATAAATTTCAGCTGCTGTTTCTTGAAAATCTGTTTATTAAACATTACCTTCACCATGGTCTTCCAGCATATAGCCTAACCCGCGAAAGGTTTTGATATAGTGATCATATCCAAACTTCTTGAGGTTCTTCCGTAAATTGCTGGCGTACACTTCTACAACAGTAGTAGAAGTATCAGACTCAAACCCCCATAACCGATCAAAAATCTGTTCCTTGGTCAGTATGGCATTTTTATTGCTCACTAAATACTCTAGTAAACCGAATTGTTTTCCGTTTAACTTTAGTGCTTCCCCATTAATTTCCGCTGTTTTATTTTTGATATTCAATTGGAGTTCCTTAAAAGTAAGGATATTTTCCTTTAGCAATCCTCCTGACCGTCTTACCATTGCTTCCAGTCGCACTAATAGTTCTTCTCGATGGAATGGTTTCACTAAATAGTCGTCTGCCCCAACTTTAAAGCCTTTAATTTTATCATCAATTCCATCTTTGGCTGTCAACATGATAACCGGTGTATGAATATTTTGCTTTCTTAAATTTACTAATACCTCATAACCGTTCATATACGGAAGCATGATATCTAAAATAATGACATCGAAAATATTTTGCTGTGCGAGAAACAGCCCTTCTTCCCCATCGAAAGCTTGCTCCGTTTCGAACATTTCCTGTGTTGTTTCACATATTGATTCTGAGAGATACTTGTCATCCTCAACGATTAGTAATTTCATATACGACTCCCCTCGTACTATTTATCAAAAGTTTTAATTGGTTACGTTAGATTATAGGAGCAATTGAAATAAAAGCAAACTTTAGTTTCACAGCTCTTTTTTTAAGGTTTGTTTAAGGTTCATCTTGAATAATAGGGTTCACAGCAAAATATCATCTGAAAACTAGGTGAAATTCCATTTGCAATAAGGAGCTCATGATGAAAAAGCAAAATTCTAAGTACATGAAGATAACTGCCTCTGTTATTTGCACTGCATTATTGTTTGCCTGCAGCAATGATTCAGAAAATCCAACTGCCACGAACGATACTAGTGCAAATATAGAAAACGTAAGCACGACTGGCAGTCAAGAAATAGCTAGTGTGATTAGCAAGAAGGTAACGTATTCCGATGAAGACTTTTACGAGGTTTGGGAAAAGGCAACGGCTATTCAGTTGAATGGAAATGATGCCAGCTTTAAAGGGGATGGTGAAGTCGTCATCGACAAAAGCAACATCACCATCAAATCATCAGGAGTCTATACAATAGAAGGAAAGCTGGATGATGGGCAAATCATCGTGGATGCAGAAGACGATGGCATTGTTCGACTCGTTCTGAATGGGGTGGAGATCACTTCTTCCACCAGTTCGGCAATCTACGTGAAACAAGCGAAAAAAACTGTTGTTTCATTAGAAGAAGGAACTGAAAATCATTTATCCGATGGAACAACATATGTTTATGAAGATTCGGAGGAAGATGAACCGAATGCAGCGTTATTCAGCAAAGATGATCTCACCATTAACGGGAGTGGGAAACTAGTCGTAAATGGCAATTACAACAACGGAATCACGAGTAAAGACCAATTGAAAATTACAGGAGGAACAATTCAAATTAATTCAGATAATAATGGATTAAACGGCCGTGATCTTCTCGCCATTAAAGAAGGCACTATCAGTATCGAAGCGGGCGGTGATGGAATGAAGTCCACGAATGACAAAGATGCGTCCAAAGGTATTATCGCCATTGAAGGAGGAAGTTTTGATATCACAGCAGCTGAGGATGGCATTCAGGCTGAGACTTCCCTTCTGATTGCAGACGGAGATTTCAAGATTTCATCCGGCGGGGGCAGCCCTGAAAAAATAACGAACACTGAAACGAAACCTCCTTCCCTTGGAGAAATGGAGGCAAGTACAACTGAAGCAAGCTCAGATACACCTAGTGCCAAAGGGCTTAAGGCAACTGAAGAGGTGGCAATTGGTGGGGGTAGCTTTACCCTAGATTCACTAGATGATGCAATACACAGTGATAACTCGATCACGATAACTGGCGGCGATTTGAATGTCGCTACTGGCGATGATGGAATTCACGCAGATACATCCATTCTCATCAAAGGTGGAAATATCGATATTACGAAGAGTAATGAAGGAATAGAAAGTGATGCCATTACAATTTCAGATGGAAAAATCCATGTAAAAGCCGTGGATGATGGCATTAACATTAGCGGAGGCGACGATAAGACAGACACGTCTACAGAGCAAACAGAAGCTAAAGAACATTTGCTTTCGTTAAATGGCGGCTATGTCTATGTCGATTCTGCGGGTGATGGACTCGATTCAAATGGTTCCATATCCATGACAGGCGGGACAGTGATTGTTAATGGACCAACGAATAACGGCAATGGTGCATTGGATTATGACGAAAACTTTGAAATAAGTGGCGGAGTCCTCATTGCTGCCGGGAGTTCAGGTATGGCGATGGCTACTTCAGACAACTCCTCACAGAATACGATTCTAATGAGTTATCCTGGGACCCAATCTGCAAGAACCACACTGCATCTAAAAGATAGCGATGGAAATACAATTGTGACATTTGCTCCAGAAAAAGACTACCAATCGGTCGTCATTAGTTCACCAAATCTAACGAAAGATGCTTCCTACACGCTTTACTCAGGAGGGACAACATCCGGTAAAGAAAATGACGGTCTTTTTGGAGATGGTGACTATCAAGGTGGCACGAAAGTAGTGGAGTTCACAATCTCTGACACCGTTACATGGCTCGATGAATCTGGTATCACCACTGCAAAAAATTCAGGTCCTGGTGGAATGGGTGGCCCTGGAGGTATGGGAGCGCCCGAAGATGGAGAGCCACATGGAAACGGAAATAAGGAAGAGATGTTTCCGAATCTAGATGAGGAAACGAGTGCAAAAGTAAAAAGTATTATGGACCAACGAAGAGAAGGAACTATTACTGAGGAAGAAGCACAAAAACAGCTAGACGAACTTGGTGTTGAAATGCCTCAGAGAAGAGATCCGAAGATACAGGATGATCAAAAAAAGTAAGTATGTAGCTTGAACCATGCGCTAAATACAATTCCACATAACAAAACACTGTTCACGAAGGAAAGCGTTCAGACTGTAGGCAACCTCTAGAAATCATGGGGGGTGCTTACTGTCTTTTTTCTTTTCAGTTGAATTCAACATGAAAAGTTGTTTTCCGCTTTAAGCAAGAGTTTTGCGAAGGGCTTGCTCTCAGTCAGTGCACCATGCATTTTTCAATTCCGAATTGTGTATGAGTCTCGCCACACATAGCAACACTTTTGATACCTTTATTTAATGCTAAAATATCAAATAATACAGATGATTTTTTTATTTCATAAGTGAGTTCTGTTTGATTGTGAAATGCAAACTTTGGTGTAAACTAATAGGGAGATTTATAAAAGAAGGAGTGTTTTTTATGACAGGAATTATGGAAGGTAAAGCAGGATTAGTCACAGCATCAGGTTCAGGAATCGGGAGAGCATCTGCAGTTGCATTAGCAAAAGCAGGCGCGAAGGTAATGATTTCTGACGTAAGCGAAGAATCAGGACTAGAAACAGTACAAATCATCAAGGATAACGGTGGCGAAGCAGCCTTTTTCAAATGTGATGTAAGTGATGAAGAGCAAGTAATTGCACTTGTAAATAAAACAGTTGAAACATTTGGCAAGATCGACTTTGCACATAACAATGCGGGTATTAACAAAGGTCTTGTACCAATTGGAGAAATGGATTCAAAAGACTGGGATATTACACTAAAAGTAAATCTATATGGTACTTTCTACTGCATCAAGCACCAAGTCAATGCAATGTTGAAAACTGGTGGCGGTGCAATCGTCAATACAGCATCAGGTGCTGGTATTGAAGGTTCACCAAACATGGCTCCATATACTGCATCTAAACACGCAATCGCTGGTTTAACTAAATCAGTTGCATTGGAATATGGTCAAAAAGGCATCACGATTAACTCAATTGCACCAGGCGCAACCATTACACCTGCAATTGAATATTGGGCAAAAACATCACCAGAACAATACGAGGGTGTACTCAAATCACTTCCTGCTGGAAAAATGTCTACAGCAGAAGATCAAGCAAATGCTGTTGTATTCTTATGTTCAGACCTTGCAAGCTCAATTAGCGGTGTAACACTTGCAGTTGATGGCGGCTTTACTGCTGGTAAAATGCAACAATAATTTTCGTGGATTTAAAGATTTTTACATTAAGAATGGATCAGGCGGCATGACGCCTGATCCATTTTTTTATTGCGTAAAGGGGACGGTACCTTTGTGTCGCTCAAATAGGAAACAATAAAAGCGCTGTGCACTTCGTACATAAGATTTGCCTTGTGCACCGATTGCAACCATTTGTATACACAGGTGTTCACTGATGGTCATACAGTATATACAACAAAGAAATCTATTTAAAAGGGGTATCGAATATGACAGATTTTAAAAAGTTTGGAAAGAGAACTCAGCCAAATCGAAAACCCGTGGAGCAAATCATAAGAGAAGAACAAGAACGTACGGATGCTAAATTAAAAGAAATACGTGACAAATATATTGCTAAATTTAAGGAATTAGATAATGAATACAATACAAAAGAAGAAGCGGAAGCTAAGGCGTATGAGGAAAGTATTCCTAGGGAACATAAATCGGCATTAAAAAGAGCAGAAAGCTATGCCGAATTTATGAGTATGTCCAAGGCGAGCGTTTATGACCAGTTGACTTCTCCATACGGAGACAATTTCCCTGCAGTAGCGGCTCAATATGCTATTGATAACATTGAGTTTGATTGGAAAGAAAATGCGGCAAAAAGAGCAAAGTTCTTTGCAGCTAATATGCATATGTCAGGCTCTACTATTTACAAGCAATTGATTTCGGAATACGGGGGAAAGTTCACTCCTGATGAAGCACAACATGGTATTGATAATTTAAAATAATTAAAGCACCCGTCCAATGAACAGAGTGCTTTTTGTTCTTTATTTAGTTCTTTCTCCAACTAAAGATCGATGCACACGTACCTCATTTTCTTGTGAGAAATCCCCGTGCGGGAAATAGTCATGAATGTTAAAATAACCACCCTAGTCTAACGCTGGATACCTCACACTTTTTCTTCACTCCCCCACGAATCACTTTTTTACTTGCGCAGGATCTGTGTCACTATACTGAGCCGATCCCTTACCACCCGTCTTGGCAATTAACGCGTTAAGTTCATTGTACGTCAGTCCAGAATTGGCATTGAGTCGCTTCACTTCGTCAATATCAGTACCGGCTACCGTGTACTTTTTATCGGTTTGCAATGTATTTCGCCTCCTCTCAAACAGTGTGTACTTCTTTCTGGTTTTTATGAAAGTTGTTTTCTTCGATATTAGAGAAGAATTCACACATGTTTAAACAACTCCTAACAGTAATCATATATAAGAAGGCTGAACCCATCACTTTAAGTACCCCAAGCCCGAAAAAATTATTCCAAAAAAAAGCACTATCCACAAGGGATAGTGCTTTTCCATAGGTATTATTTAGACTTTTCATCCGCATCTTTGCTGTAATTGAACTGCGAAGGATCAACTGGCGTAAACCCTTTTGGCGTGTAGAATCTTAATAAGTCACCATTCACGACTTTATCGGAAAGCTGCAATTTATGATCCACTTCTTTTTTAAGCGCCTTCGCATCCTCTAATAGACTTTCATCAAGTGGTAAACCGGTTTTATTATCATAAAACTTTTCATTAATGGAGTCGATCTCAGGACTGACGAAATCGCCATTTCTAAATGGAACAACTTCATTGTGCTCATCTGACAATAAATCTGAACCAAATTGAACATAGTCCTTCGTATCAATTCCTAGTAGGTGTAACAATGTTGGAAGAAGGTCTGTTTGGCCGCCATAAGTATGGTTGGCTTCGCCCTTCATTCCTGGGACATGTATGAACAATGGTACTCGTTGTAAATTAGCACCTTCTTGTGGTGTAATTTCTTCTCCCATGACTTGTGCCATCGCTTTGTTATGATTGTGTGAAATGCCATAATGGTCACCATACAGAACAATCATCGAATTATCATATAAGCCTTGTTCTTTTAACTGATTGAAAGCCTGTTCGATTGCTTCATCTGTATATCGCGCTGTTTGGAAATAGTCGTCAACACTCGAATCTCCAGTTTGGGCTTTATTAATTGTTACTAAGTCTTGATTCATTGTATATGGAAAGTGGTTTCCGACTGTAATAAATTTCGTATAAAAAGGTTGTGGCAACGAACTCAAAAGACTTTTAGATTGTTCATAGAATGGTTTATCTAACAATCCATATTCAGCCATGTCTTCTGAAGAACTCGTGTCATAATAACTAGCATCATAGAAGTGATCGAATCCAAATGATTTATAAACTTCATTTCGATTCCAGAAGCTACCTTTATTACCATGGAATACAGCTGATGTATAACCATAATCTTTCAATATACTCGGAGCTGCTTGGTACGTATTTTGTGCTTTTGTAATAAACGCAGATCCTTGTGGCAATCCAAATAGTGAATTCTCCAGCATGAATTCTGCATCAGAAGTTTTACCTTGACCTGTTTGGTGGAAGAAATTATCAAAGTACAAGGTGTTCTTATCTTTTGATAATGAATTTAAGAATGGTGTAACTTCTTCCCCATTCAATTTGTAGTCGATAATAAAGTTTTGGAATGATTCTAAATGTAAATAGATGACGTTCATTCCTTTTGCCGCACCAAAGTAGTTTGGATTTGGCTCGGCGTAGTTAGATTGCGTATAGTTCACCACTTCTGTAGTATCACTGCTATCCGCCAACGCTCTCTGTGAGGATGCTTTCATCGTTTCTACTGAGTCATAGATGGAATAGTTGTACATGCCTAGATATTTCACAATATAGTTTCTATCAAAGCCACGAGTCAATAGTTGCGGACGGCTAGCTTCAGCAAGTCCTAAATTTATGATCGATACAACCAATGCAACAGCAATAATGGCTACTGGTTTTTTATATCCAATACGAGTTGTTTGTTTTTGTATTTTTCTCGAGAATCGCAAGTAAAACATGACAAATACATCCACAAAGAACAAGATATCAAAAGGTTTTAATAACGTAAGAATACTTCCACCTAAATCTCCAAAGTTTTGCGTTTGGAAAATCGTTGGCAATGTAATGAAATCACTAAAGAATCGGTAGTACACAACATTGGCATATAAAAGAATAGACATAAGCGTGTACACGATGAGTAGTGATGTGTATTTTCTTGTTCCTTTAAATAAAAACGAAATTCCTAGAAAGAGTAACGCGGAGCCTAGTGGATTTAAGAGTAAAAGGAATTGTTGAAGAGGTCCTTCCACACCTAGTTGAAATTGAGTTGTTTGAGTGATATATGTTTTAATCCATAACATCAAAACAGCTAATAGATAGATCCCTAGAAAGTTTTTCAAAAGATTATCTTTTTTACTGATTAGATTTTTCAATTTTGCACCTTCCTTTTATTTATTCGAATTTAAATCTTGCTTTATATTTACTTAAGTCTTTTGGTTAAAAGTCTGAAAAATGTTACTTTACAACAGCGCTTTTCTCGCTGCACATGAATTTTACTCTCCATTTACACCGCTGTCAATTTTATAAAACACAAAACTACACAAGACTAAAGCGTCAAAATTGTTGTTATATTAATGCATTTGGCGTTATTGACTTCTTCTCAAAAACAAAAGAAAGCAGATCCTAGCCGGATGGCTGAGATTCACTTTCCTTTTGTTTACTAATTGACGTCATATACCTTTTAAAGGTTGCTCTGACACGAACTAGGGCGACGGTGGGAAAAGAATGAAAGGTACCTGTGCACATAACAATCATGAATGTTTAAACAAACATGAAAGTTTAATGCAAAGCGTAATTGAATCTTAATTTCTACAAAAACCTAACAATCTATAAAAGTTATTTCATTGTAATATGAGTGACTATAGATATAATTAAAGCTGGTTTGTTGGTTGCTGTGTTACAACCGTATGCCGTGGAAAGGGTGTTTTAATGGACTTTGAAAAACTAAATATTGAACTAATGCAATATACCAAACTAGAGGATGGAGATAAAAAAGCCACTTCTCTAATGATATTTAATCAATGGCAGCGAGAAGAAGTTTTCGAGTTCATTTCAGCTACTATATTTGAAGGTACTGTATTCACGATTGACCAAGAAACTGAAAAGGCGATAACACTAGTTGGTACAAATGGTGAAAGATTATTGCTGGTTGATGCTGAAATAGTCGAAGGGGTTTTGGATGGGGTACCGACTGAAGAAACAGAAGAAGATGATGATGATTGTGCAGAAACAATGTATATACACGTAAACGCTGACGGAAAATATTTAGTATGTAGCTTTGATGAACCAAACCCATCACTTATACACCCATCATTCAAAAAAGCAATGAAGATATCACCAAATTATATTGCATATGCAAACAAAGGCGATACATTAATTTTTGACGATATGACAATAGAAATTAAAGAGAATCGTAAACATCACTTTACAGATGATGCAATGATTGAAAGCTATTTCAATGAAAAACAGTCTGCCGAAGATTCTTTCAAAGAGTGGATAAAATTACTTGATAGCATGGACAATTCACAACGCATACGCTTTCTTGGTATGGTCTACAATGATAGATTCAACGCTGGCAAACCAATAGATGTAGACGATTTAAATAATTACTAAAGGAAGCTGAAAAGCTTCTCAGACTGTAGACAAGAGGGATGGCAATCGATTTGATTTCCATCCTTTTTGTCATTTCGACGTTTTATTTAAGTAATTTAACCGTAATTCAAACTAATCTCATCACAATCATCACTATAACATTCATTCTTAAATCTTCCCCTTATTTGTATGAACTATTATTTAATGATGGATCGTACATACTCTTTTAAATCCCTTCTATCTTTTCCGAGTAAATCAGCGACCTTTAACAAATTTACAGGTTGCAAGTAGACCGATGCCATTTTAGCGTTCGTCATTGGATTATTGATATCGATTTTCTGTATAGTTGGCACCTCATTCATTGATGGATAAAGGATCGTTGAGGATTTGCCGCCTATTCCGCTCACAGCATAGATAGCTAATTGATATAGCATTCCCGATGGTAAATTTCGTTCCCATAAGTCACGATACTTTGCATCTAGTAATTTAACGACCTTGCCCTCTTTCATTAAAGCAAAATCAGGTCGCGGGGTTGGAGATTTTCTCCTCTTCGGGTTGAAACCCGGTGTATATTTAAACAGGTCATGAAGTTGAAACTGATCTTTCAACTCATAGTCATGTTGATAATCTGTTAGTAAACGCCCCATTAACGTTTCAAAAAAGACATTCATATCAAAGAAGTACCCACGCAATTGAATAGGATTCTCTTCATCCTCAAACTGAATCCCTTGTGATTCATATAGAATATTAATGATTTCAAGAACTGCCATATATCTTTCCGTCAATCTGTTAATAGCGTTTCTTGCTCGACGTAAATTGGTTCTCGTGAGCTGGATATATTTAATGTCTTCTCCTAACGAAACGCATAGTCGTCGTAAATTCATTTTCAAGTTAAGATCAGATACCATTTTCAACGCCAGTTTTAAACCGGCAAGCAATGTTTGATTCAATACATCGTTTACGTCCCGCTGGAAGTACGAACAAGGTAATGTTTCTCTAGATAGCCCACCTTGCGCGCCCAATCTTTTCATATCAATCCTACCGCGTGGAGACGACAAATTCTCCTCATGGAGAACATAACTCTTTTGAATGCCTCTTCGAAGTAAGTCCTCTGTTTCAATAAACAATTCGTAGATGAGTAAATCAAAAAATGATAACCGATCCAATGCATGTTCGGATGCATCGAATATCTTTAGATTCCGTAACTCATATGCATACCGTAGCAATTGATAAAGTGGCATTCCTTCTAACTTAGGCTGCACATTAATTTGCAAGTCCCCTACTTTTATTCGTCCGACATAAGAATTCGTTTGAATTTCCAGTCCATTTTTCAACTCAGTCAGTGTAATGATTCCTTTGTTCGCCAACGCTTCTGCAAGCTCCCGTGCAGGATCATCACTGAGTTCCACATCAGACAAAAAGATGCGTTGCCATTCGTTCAACGAAATGACGTTTTCGCTCATTGCTCTTCCTCGTCATGGTTTTCTTCTTCCACATCAGGATCCATAACTTCCACTTCAGTTTCAACCCGTAACTTCGGATTTTGAGACAATAGAGCACTTACTAAATCTGAAATATCCGGACCATTAAATAGCTCTGTCCGAATCAATTGTTTTTTCACGTCAACGATACCTTCACCGAGTATTTTCTCAACTAACGCAAAATCGCTATAGCTATACTCTTCAATAAGCGGAATAATATCTTCTTTTATGACCCATTTAAATCGTTCGTGATCCTCAATCGCCTTCTCTTTGTCCAAAAAGTATGAATGACCGATTTGTAGATTCCGTGCTTCGTTTCCAATATGTTCACGTATACGATTATTTAAATCTTCGAGCCATGGACCGAGAGGCAATCCTTCAAACGTTACTCCCTCAAACAATTTATAATCCGTTAGAAGTTCGATGAACCCGAATCGTCTCCTTAGTGCCACATCCAATAATGCTATTGAACGGTCTGCGGTATTCATTGTCCCCACGATATACACGTTAGGTGGGACTGAAAATAATGTATTCGAATGTGAAAGTGTGAGCGACTTGCCGCGCTTTCCAGATTCAATCAGCATAATCAATTCTCCGAAGATCCGTGAAATATCGCCTCTGTTAATTTCATCAATAATTAAGTAAAAATCTTTTTGCGGATTTTGCGCTGCATCCTTACATAGTGACTTAAAGATACCTTCCTTTAACTCAAACACAGTCTGTCCATTTACAGCGCTCGGTTTAATACCTTCAATAAAATCTTCGTAGCCATATGAAGGATGGAAACAACACATGCGAACTGTTCCCGTATTTCTGCCGTCTCCTTTGAGGGTCTTTAGTTCCTCTGAAGACAAATCATTATAAGACTTGCTAAATACATTTCTAGCTGATAATTCAAGGCATGTGTTTTCTGCATGAAACGTCTTGCCAGTCCCTGGAGGTCCATATAAAATAACTTGCTTCTTCCTTTTCAGCACATTATTCACTTGGGCCGGTATCCCTTTTAGAGGCGGTAACGTTTTTATAGGTGTTGGCTTAGGTTCTTCTACCTTTTCAACTATTAGGCGATCAATTTCAAAGATATTGTTGAGATCCCTATATTTCACGCAAGTCGAACGGGCTCCTTCTGCTACTTTCGGTAATGTGATAGGTTGATCAAAAACCCTTATCCAATCAACCTGTTTGGTATGTGGAACTGGTCTATCTTCATGATACTCGTAATCACCGGCTACTTGACCAATACCTAGAACTTGTTGTTCTTCGACAGCAACAACAATGTCTCCAATTTGAACATGGTTTAGGAATCTTATAATTTCACCTGCTTTACGGCTCGCTTCATTCGGATCGTAATTGTAATGAGCCTTCAATTCCGTTTCAATGTCATTGCGTATCGTTTTCAGATCTGGGTATGTTGATAAATCTCCAAGGTCTGGCCATCCAATACCTATATATGAATGTTTCTTCATTGAAGACCAATGACTAGGTACGCTGTCCTTCATGTCAATTCTAAAATAATTAATAGGTGCCCCAAATAATTCAATCATCCCCAACATGACGTAAGTAGTCGGTAACTCAATCTGTCTTGCGATTTGCATCAATTGCCCCGTCATGGTGTATAGCTTATCTTCTTGGACAGGCAATATACGAGATGAAATCAGTACATACTTTTGCCAAAGCGTGGAATGAAAACTGTCAATCTTGTCGGGATAAATCATATGGTAGTATTTATGCACCCAGCCAAGGTTGTACATATTATGTTTCAACGTTACCTCTAGTTGTACTTGGAGCTCAATATAATCTTGTACGCTTGCATGCTCCGGCAGGTTTTTAATTAGTTCTGCCCCTGCAACTAATGCATCCCTGATTTCCCGACCTAATTGAATGGCTCCTTCAAGTGAGAGGATAGTCGGGTTTTGTGGATTTCCAGTCACCCATTTGTTATCCAGGTTACGGTTAAATAAAATAAACTTGAATGAGCTACCACCTGCAATACTGCCGTAACTATGCGCATTCGTCTGAAACTCATTATCATTTTTAAATTCGAGCCAGTAGGTCATACCATCTCGATTGCCAATATTTAATAGTGTATCAAGAAGTTCTTCTCCGTCCAGTGCATGTAATTGTGCTGGACCAAACTTTTGAGCAAACAGTTCATACCCATCATTTAATTGGGGAAGAGGTAGTAATTGATTGTTGTTAAGCAACTCATTGTAGGCAGTTGTTAATCTACCTGGTAGATCATCAATCTGTGTAGCGAAGTTCGCGAGCTGTGCCTCTTTGAATTCTATGTATTTTGTGATCCTGCTTCGATAATCATTTGTCTCTTGATAGTAAGCTTGATACAGGTCCACTGCATCCCGAGGTTCAATGGGAATTTGGTGTTTGACGTCTTTTTCGTTTATTTTATCGCTTGTGGTATATGTGAATTTCTTTAGTAAGGACGCGCATTTATCTTGTTCAAAATGCTTATCTAAATCCTCTTCCACTTCTTCTACTTTACCCAATCTGCTTATATAATTCGTATGCATTTTGACGTTGTTTTCTATCAGCCATTCGCTGAATTGTTCTGTTTGCATGTTTAGTTTCTCCTCTATGCTATATATTGTAAAGTTTTTAAAATAGGAAAGTTAGATAACAAACTAGTATTAAAAAATCGTAATTCAAAATCTATGTAAATATGTAGTATTTCACCTATCACTTATTTCTCAGCATATCATTCATAGTAAGCTTCTGCACTCAATCATTCACTTTCATTTACGGTAACTATTATTTAATTTTTAGGTATAAGAAAAAACCCTTGAGAACCAAGGGTTTTGACATTGTTTGAAATCCACTAATTTTATAATATGGAGACGGTGGGAGTCGAACCCACGTCCAGAGGCTCTAATACGTAAACGTCTACGCGTGTAGTTTTCCTATTTGAGTTCGCGCTACATTATGCCGGAAGACAGGGCGTCCTGAGCGCTATTTCGGAAATCTCTTCTGGGGAGCCTCGAAAAGCAGCATCCAGCGTATCCCACTTTAGGTTAGCCCTACAACGCCACATGGGCGATGGTATTGCAAGGCAGATTCAACAGCTTACGCTGCGAATGCTAGGTTGTTGTTTGTTTTGCCTGTTATTATTAAGGTCCGTTTCTGACGGAGACGAGCCTCCGACGCGCAGCTCACGCTTAGACCACCCCTGTCGAATCCGTAACGTCCCCGTTAAAGGGATGTCCGAGAAACGTCTAGAGTCATCAGTAGCCTCCTACTGATACTAAGACTTCGGAACTGTATTTCTATAAACAGTATACCTCATCGAACGCCACATATCAATATTGCTGTTTGTCTTTGAAAGCCCGCTGCATCTCACGCTTTGCTTCTTTCTCTTTCAAGTCATGTCGTTTGTCGTATAACTTCTTACCTTTACCGACTCCTACTAGCACTTTCGCGAAACCGTCTTTGATGTACATTTTCAAAGGAACAATAGCAGTCCCTTTTTCCTTCGTCTGCCCGATCAATGTACTAATCTGTTTCTTGTGCATCAGTAGTTTACGAGAGCGAACAGGATCATGGTTAAACTGATTCCCTTGTTCGTAAGGGCTGATATGCATATTGGAGATCCATGCTTCATTGTTACGAATGAGCACGAATGCATCTCTCAACTGTACCTTCCCGTTACGAATTGACTTAATTTCCGTACCTTGCAGTACAATACCTGCTTCAATTGTTTCTTCAATTGCGAAGTCGTAATTGGCTTTCTTATTGACTGCGAGTACTTTACCTTTGCCTTTTGCCATCGTCATTCACCCTCCCGTGAAACCGAATGGCCAGTTGGCAATCCGGTTCACTTTCTTTTTCTAGGTTTTTGCTTTTTGTTCTTCTTCGCAACACCTTCATAAAACCGTTTCTTTTCACTTCCGCCAGATTTTTTGGCAGCTGGCTTTCCAGAATGATTCGGTTTACCGGAATCATTTTTCTTAGAACCTTTGTCCTTTGAATCGCCAGAATTCCTGCTCTTAGCATGGATAACTTTCGGTGTTGTCTTACGTGTTCTATGGAACGTCTTCTTCATATCCGCAATTTCAAAGTCAATCGAAGATTCTTCTGGCTTAACAGCTGTCACTCTTACTGTGACTTCATCCCCAATTCGGAATTGCTTACCAGTATGCTCCCCGATCATCATCATTTGACGGTCGTCAAAACGATAGTAGTCGTCTGTCATATAGCTGACGTGAACAAGTCCTTCAATTGTATTTTCAAGTTCTACGAACAATCCAAAATTCGTAACAGAAGAAATGACACCTTCAAACTCTTCACCGATTTTATCCAACATGAATTGCGCTTTCTTCAATGCATCCGTATCACGTTCTGCATCGACTGCACGGCGCTCCATATCAGATGTATGCTGAGCAATTTCCGGTAATTCCGCATCCCAATGTGCAACTGTTTTCCCTGAAACGTCTTTTTCAAACAGATACGTACGAATCAAACGATGTACGATCAAGTCTGGGTAGCGACGGATTGGAGAAGTGAAGTGTGTATAGAAGTCTGCAGATAAACCAAAGTGGCCGAGACTTTCCTGATAATACTTCGCCTGTTGCATGGAGCGTAAGAGCATCGTTGAAATAACAGTCTCTTCAGGAAGACCTGAAATGGACTCTGTAATTTCTTGCAACGCTCGTGGATGTACTTTGTTGCCAGCACCTTTTACGACGATACCGAAATTTGTAAGGAACTCAAACAACCGTTGAAGTTTCTCTGGTTTCGGATCTTCGTGAATTCGGTACATGAACGGAACTTGTAGCCAATGGAAATGCTCTGCAACCGTTTCGTTCGCAGCAAGCATGAATTCTTCAATCATGCGCTCTGCAACAGTACGTTCGATAATCTTAATCTCTTTTGGCCAGCCTTCTTCATCCACCAAAACTTTCGATTCTTTGAAATCGAAGTCAATAGCACCGCGATCTGCCCGTTTTTGACGAAGTATTTTCGCAAGCTCTGCCATATCAGTCAACATTGGGACAATTTCTGAGTACTTTGTGCGTAGCTCTTCATCCAATTGGTCAACGATTTGGTAGACGTCTTGATAGGTCATCCGATAATCGGAATTGATAATACTTGGATAAATTTCGTGATGTGTCACTTTCCCGCTTCCGTCGATCGTCATTTCACATGTGAGTGTTAAACGATCCACATCAGGGTGCAACGAACAGATTCCGTTGGACAGCTTATGTGGCAACATCGGAATAACGCGGTCCGTTAAGTAGACACTCGTTCCACGATCATAGGCTTCTGCGTCCAGTGGAGAATTCTCCGTGACGTAATGACTTACATCGGAAATGTGGACGGATAACGTATGCGTTCCATCTGTGTTTTTCACGAGTGAAATCGCGTCATCTAAATCCTTTGCATCTGCACCATCAATCGTAATCGTCAGTACATCTCGCAGGTCGTTACGTTTGAACAAATCTGTTTCCTGGATTTCTGCTGGGATTTTATCCGTTTGCTGAAGTACTTCAGGAGGAAACTCGATTTCAATTCCATGTTTGTGGATAATTGAAAGGATGTCGACACCTGGATCATTTTTGTGTCCAAGAATCTGCACAACCATTCCAGTCGCAGATTTCATGTCACTTGGAAACTCAGTTATTTCCGCAACTACTTTATGCCCTTCAACAGCACCTAGGTTATTTCCTTTAGCAATGAATAAGTCCATAGGGAGCTTTTTATCATCCGGAATGACAAATCCGAACCCTTTGTTGTCCTGATACGTACCAACAACTTTGGTTGTTTTACGTTCAGCGATTCGACTGATTGCACCTTCTCTTCGATCTCCGAATGAGCTGCTGGAAACGCGTACTAACACGATATCTCCATTCATCGCACCATTTACTTCGTTCGGCGGTATGAAAATATCATCCATGCCTTCCGTTTCAGGTGTGACAAATCCAAAACCTTTCGCATGTCCGATAAACTTTCCACGTACAAGATTCATACGCTCTGGAGTGCCATAACGATTTGTACGGGAACGAATGATGAGTCCTTTTTGTTCTAAATGGACAAGCATTTTCACAAGTTCTTTAAATTCTGCGGCTTGCTCCATTCCGAGTAACTCCTGGATTTCCTGCACAGTCAGCGGCTTGTATGAATCGTCTTTCATTGTTGAAAGGATTTTTTGTTGCAATTCTTTTTCAAAATTATCCAATTCTCATCCCTCCTTATATTGTTAGTATTACCTGAAGTCGATAGGATTACTCTTCCCAATCAAGAGACTCCAGAAACTCAAAAATCTCTTCATGTAACTCATTTTTTTCAGTTCCTAATGTAATCACATGCTTCGATTTCTCATAGTGTGAAATCTTTTTGTCTGTAGATTCTGCGTTATCATAGATGATTTGTCCTGAATTCGTTTCGATTACTTCATCATGAGTGGATTGAACAACTAATAACGGCGCATAGATCGTATCCACTTCAGCTCTCACGTTCTCGATCAGCTTCTGAAGGTCGGTTAGCGAAGGCATCGATTTTTCACGTAGTGCCGCCACTTCCACATCGATTGTTTCCTCGTCTTTACCTTCTAGTTTTTTGTATTCGCGGGCATAGTGAAGAACCCCTTCATACATCTGATCTAACGAACGCATCGACATCGGTGCATTCATCGTAACAATTCCCATCACAGGACGCTCGGCGCCTAATTTCAGCGAAAATACGCCACCTAATGATAACCCAGCTACAGCAATTTGGTCATAACCAGCATCTTTTAGTTGGTCATAAGCTTGAGTGACATCTGGCCACCAGTCGTCAGGACCTGTTTGAATCAGGTCTTCCGCGGGGCCACCATGTCCTTTATAATGCGGCGCAAGGGATGTATATCCTTTTTTCTCTAAGAAACGTCCGATCATTCGTACGTCTGCAGATGTTCCTGTAAAACCATGCAGTAAAAGCACTGCTCGCTTTCCATGTTCAAAAAAGAAAGGCTTTGCATGAGAAACTTTCATGCGACCTAACCTCCAATCATTACCAAACCATTTTTGAATAAAAAAGCCTGGCCGTACAGATGGCCAGGCGAAAATTGCTTCTTTTTATATTTTCACGATCGCAATCGCCAGTACGAAGAACAGCACGGATAGTACAATTGTAACGCGCTGCAAGACTAAGTCTAGACCGCGTGCCTTTTGTTTACCAAATAACTGTTCTGCACCACCGGAGATGGCTCCAGATAGGCCTGCACTTTTCCCCGATTGTAGCAAGACAACGACAATTAGTGAAAGTGAGACAATCACGAGCAATGTCAATAATAACGCGTGCATAATGTTCCACCTCCTGAAACAGAACTCAACTACCTTACCAGTTTACCAAACTCTAGCAATAGAGACAACCGCTGTTTCAAGCAGTTGTCTCTAACCGCAACTTATTGTTGCTTCAAGTTGTAAAATGTTTGTTTGCCAAGGTACTGTGCTGTTTCATCGAGTTGGTCATCGATACGTAGCAATTGGTTATACTTCGCAACGCGATCTGTACGCGAAGGAGCACCGGTCTTAATCTGCCCTGCATTTGTTGCGACTGCAAGGTCAGCGATTGTTGTATCTTCTGTTTCACCTGAACGGTGAGAGATAACTGCTGTATAGCCCGCACGTTTCGCCATTTCAATCGCATCGAATGTCTCTGTAAGTGTTCCGATCTGGTTCACTTTAATAAGAATTGAGTTGCCAACGCCTTCTTGAATACCGCGTGACAATTTTTCTGTATTCGTTACGAAGAGATCGTCTCCTACAAGTTGTACGCGCTTGCCAAGGCGGTCTGTTAAGAGCTTGTGACCTGCCCAGTCGTTTTCGTCCAAACCATCTTCAATTGAAATGATTGGATACTTGTTGACTAACTCTTCGTACCAGTCAACCATTTCTTCAGATGTTTTCACGATGCCTTCACCTGATAGATGGTACTTGCCGTCTTCTTTGTTGAAGATTTCTGAAGCAGCTACGTCCATTGCGAGCATGATATCTTCGCCGGCTTTGTAACCTGCTTTTTCAATCGCTTCTACAATCGTAGAGAGCGCTTCTTCGTTAGATGATAGGTTCGGTGCGAATCCGCCTTCGTCACCAACCGCTGTGTTCAATCCTTTATCATGAAGAACCGCTTTCAATCCGTGGAAGATTTCTGCTCCCATACGAAGTGCGTGACGGAATGATTCAGCGCCAACTGGCATGATCATGAATTCTTGAATGTCGACGTTGTTATCTGCGTGCTCTCCACCATTGACGATATTCATCATTGGAACTGGAAGTTGCTTCGCATTCACGCCGCCAAGATATTGATACAACGGAATATCTAAATAGTCAGCTGCCGCATGAGCTACTGCCATAGATACGCCAAGAATTGCGTTTGCTCCAAGTTTGTCTTTGTTATCCGTTCCGTCCAGTTCGATCAAAGCATTGTCGATCACGACTTGGTCGAGAACTGAATAGTTTTCTTCCAACGCATCTGCAATGATTTCGTTGACGTGATCAACAGCTTTTAGCACGCCTTTTCCAAGGTAACGATCTTTGTCGCCATCGCGAAGTTCAACAGCCTCATATTCACCTGTTGATGCACCAGATGGTACAATTGCTCGTCCAAATGCTCCACTTTCTGTAAACACTTCGACTTCAACAGTTGGGTTCCCTCGTGAGTCGAGTACTTCTCTAGCTTGAACAAGTGTAATGATTGGCATGCAAATCTCTCCCTTTAGTTAAAATAATGGCGTTCCTGTCATCTCTACTGGCTGTTTGATACCTAGTAATTTTAACATGGTTGGCCCAAGATCAGCGAGAATACCGCCTTCTCTTAGTGTAACGCCATCTTTCGTCACAATTACTGGTACTGGATTAGTCGTATGCGCAGTCATTGGTGCACCTTCAATTGTCATTACTTCGTCTGCATTTCCGTGGTCTGCTGTAATAATCGCTGTGCCACCTTTAGCAAGTAACACATCTAGGATACGTCCAACACACTCATCCGTTGTCTCAACCGCTTTCACTGTCGGTTCGAGCATTCCACTATGACCGACCATGTCAGGATTCGCAAGATTGAGGATGAACGCATCGATTTGGTCCTCTTGTATTTCTTTGATGAGCGCATCTGTTACTTCGTACGCACTCATTTCAGGTTTCAAATCGTACGTGGCAACTTTAGGTGAAGGGATTAGAATTCTCTTCTCGCCTTCGAATTCTTCCTCTCGTCCACCACTCATGAAGAACGTTACATGCGGATACTTTTCAGTTTCTGCAATACGAAGCTGACGAATATTGTTTTGTGAAAGGACTTCACCAATTGTATTTTTTAAATCTTGTCTGGCAAATACAACTTGGGAAGCAACTTCAGCACTGTAATCCGTAAATGTAACAAATTTTAAATCTGTATATTTTTTCGCTGCAAATCCTTCAAATCCATTTTGCGTGAACACACGGGATAACTGAATCGCGCGGTCAGGTCGGAAATTGAAAAATACAGCAGAGTCTCCCTCAGAAATCTGAATAGGAGCCTGTCCCTCTGGTTGAACAATAAATGGCACAACGAATTCGTCTGTCACACCTGCGTCGTAAGAAGCTTGGACACCTTCTTCAGCTGATGCGTATACAGGTCCTTCACCATTCACCATGACATCATATGCCAACTTGATACGTTCCCAGCGTTTGTCGCGATCCATCGCATAATAGCGGCCAGAAATTGAAGCTAGTTGTCCCACACCGACCGATTTCATGACTTCTTCAGTTTGTTTGATATATGTTAATGCCGTTTTAGGTCCAACATCTCTTCCGTCTAAAAAAGCATGAACGTATACTTCACGAACGCCATTCATTTCAGCAAGGCGAAGCAATGCAAACAAATGCTCATAATGACTGTGGACACCGCCATCTGATAGTAATCCCATCAAATGCAGTGCACCGTTATTCGCTTTTGCGTGCTGTACAGCCGCAAGTAACACTTCGTTTTGGAAAAAATCGTTTTCACGAATCGATTTATTGACCCGAGTAAGACTCTGGTAGACAATCCGTCCAGCTCCAATGTTCAAGTGACCGACTTCTGAGTTTCCCATTTGACCTTCAGGCAACCCGACCGCTTCCCCACACGCTGTTAACGTGGAATGGGGATATGCGTTCCATAATCGCTCATAGTTTGGTTTCTTCGCATGCGCAACAGCATTTCCGGAAGTTTCTGAGCGCAGTCCAAAACCGTCCATAATGATAAGGCCAACAGGACATTTAGGCATTTGCTCCAGCCTCCGCGAGTGCGGTGAACGATTCCGGATCGAGACTAGCTCCACCGACTAATGCTCCATCGATATCACTCATCGATAAGAGTTCTTCAATGTTTCCAGGTTTTACACTACCGCCGTATTGAATACGGATCGCCTGTGCCACTGATTCAGAATATAGCTCTGAAAGAACTGTACGAATTTGTGCACACACTTCATTCGCATCTTCTGCAGTTGCTGTACGTCCAGTACCAATCGCCCAAATCGGCTCATAGGCAACGATTGCTGAAGCCGCATCTGTCTCGCTAACGCCCGCAAACGCTTTCTTCACTTGTTCTGAAACAATCGTTGATGTCGCGTTGTCTTCACGCTGTTCCAGTGACTCACCTACACATACAATCGGTGTAAGCTTGTGTTCAAAAGCCGATTTTACTTTTCGGTTAACAGATTCATCTGTTTCGTTATAGTATTGTCTACGCTCAGAGTGTCCAAGGATGACAAATTCAACACCTACACTTGAAAGCATCGTCGGACTGATTTCGCCCGTGAATGCCCCTTCAACCTCTTCATGCATCGTTTGTGCTCCAATACGAACCGGTAATTCTTTTGTCTTTTCAACAAGTGTTGTTAGATAAAGTGCGGGTGAACAAATCACAGTTTCCACCTTGTCACTTTCCTTCAACTTTCCAGCAAGTGAATCTATAAACGCTACAGCTTCATCCATCGTTTTGTACATCTTCCAGTTTCCTGCGATAATCGGTTTTCTCATGAGTAGTTTCCTCCTTATGAACGATCTTTCAATGCAGCAACGCCAGGCAATTCTTTACCTTCCATGAACTCCAATGACGCACCGCCACCTGTAGAGATATGGTCCATTTTTTCAGCTACTTCAAACTTTTCAACAGCAGCAGCAGAATCGCCACCACCGATAATTGTAAATGCATCGGTTTCAGCCATTGCTTGAGCAACTCGCTTTGTACCTTCAGCAAATGGTGCCATTTCAAATACACCCATCGGTCCATTCCAAATAACAAGTTTTGAATCCCGGATCACGCTGTCGTAAAGTTCTGCGGTTTTCGGACCGATATCAAGGCCCATCCAACCTTTTTCAATGCCTGTGATTTCCACAGCTTTATTTTCTGCCGTTTCAGAGAATGAATCGGCTACCTTCACATCAATTGGCAAGTATAAGTTAACGCCTTTTTCTTTTGCTTTTTCAATGAATGATTTTGCAAGTTCGATTTTGTCTTCTTCAACCAGTGAGTCACCTATTTCGTGCCCCTGGGCACGCGAAAATGTATAGGAGAGGCCTCCACCGATAAGTAGATTATCGACTTTATCCAACAAGTGATCGATGACACCAATCTTGTCTTTCACTTTTGCGCCACCAATAATCGCTGTAAATGGACGCTCCGGATCTGATAATGCTTTCCCAAGTACGTCGAGTTCTTTTTCAAGTAGAAGTCCTTGTACACTTGGCAGATACTCCGCGATTCCAGCAGTTGTTGCATGTGCGCGGTGTGCTGCTCCAAATGCGTCATTGACGAAAACATCTGCCAGTGCAGCAAATTGTTTAGCAAGTTCAGGATCGTTCTTTTCCTCACCTGCATGGAATCGAACATTTTCAAGTAAAAGAATTTCTCCATCAGCCAACTCGGAAACTTGTTTCTCAACCGCTGGCCCTGTGGACTCGTCCAATTTCAAAACGGGTTTGCCTAGTAATTCCGCCAATCGCTTTCCCGCTTCCGTTAAACGTGAATCTTCTTTCACTTCACCTTTTGGACGACCCAGGTGACTCGCAAGAATTACTTTTGCACCCTGTTCAGAAAGGTACTCGATTGTAGGGATGGCAGCACGGATTCTAGTATCATCTGAAACTTTCCCATCTTCCATAGGTACGTTAAAATCCACCCTGCAGAAAACTCGTTTCCCTTTTAGATCCAAGTCTTTCATCGTCATTTTGGCATTCATGCGAACAAGCACTCCTTCACAAACAAAAGTTTTTAATAAAAAAGGAGGAAACGGGCAATGCCGTTCCTCCTGCCCATCTATTAAGTATAATCGGTCACAATCTGATAAGCCAGATTTTATGTGCCCGATATGTGTTTACGGTTGTAGCTTATAGTCCTTTTTCGTTCATGAACAACGCAAGGTCGATACAACGTGCAGCATATCCTTGTTCGTTGTCATACCAGCTAATTACTTTTACCATGTTGTCTCCAAGTACCATTGTTGACAGACCATCCACTGTAGAAGAAGCATGGTTGCCATTATAGTCTTTTGAAACGAGTGGAAGGTCGCTGTAGAATAGGTACCCTTTTAGTTCGTTTTCAGATGCTTCTTTTAATGCACTGTTTACGTCTTCAACAGTAACGTCTTTTTTCAACTCTGCAACGAAGTCAACGAGTGAAACGTTTGGTGTTGGAACACGTACAGCCATACCATCCAATTTCCCTTTCAATTCAGGAATTACTTTTGTTACAGCAGACGCTGCACCTGTAGTTGTCGGGATCATAGACTCTGCTGCAGCACGCGCACGACGGTAGTCTTCGTGTGGAAGGTCAAGAATTCGCTGATCGTTTGTGTACGAGTGAATTGTTGTCATCATGCCACGCTCAACGCCGAACTTTTCGTTCAACACTTTAACGACTGGTGCTAAACAGTTTGTAGTACATGATGCATTGGATACGTAATGATCTGTTGCTGCATCATATTCTTGTTCGTTCACACCCATAACAAGTGTTTTCACATCACCTTTAGCAGGTGCTGACAAGATGACTTTCTTCGCTCCAGCGTCGATGTGTTTCTGTAAGCCTTTAGCGTCGCGGAATACTCCTGTACTTTCAACAACAATATCGACCCCAAGGTCTTTCCATGGAAGGTTAGCTGGATCTTTTTCAGCATAGACACGAATTTTTTTACCGTTAATAATAATGTGGTTTTCATCCGAAGTGATTTCTGCATCCAGGATTCCGTGAACTGAATCATACTTCAACAAGTGAGCAAGCATCGGTGCATCCGTTAAGTCGTTTACTGCTACCACTTCAAGTTCTTCGTGTTCCAGTGTGTCTCGCATTACGATACGTCCAATACGTCCAAATCCATTAATCGCCATTTTTACAGTCATGTAAAATCCCTCCAAGTTTTGTTGTTATATATAGATGGCATACTTCGGAACATTTCCAAAGCGAGCCAATTGTAAACAAGTTGCGTTAGTCGTTCGCTAGCAAATTCACGATTTCCCTTGCAGCGCCTTCATCCGTAATAAGAACAGTTTGCTTTGTAGCTCCTCGCAAATACGAAAGAATCGCTTCTGCTTTTGCCGAACCACCCGCCACTGCTAATACCAATGGAATGCGTTTTAGATGATCGGTTTGAATTCCAACTGTTCGAAGGTGATGAACTATTTCACCGGCACCATTAAAGTAATACCCGAAAGCTTCACCTTTTGCACTTCTGGAATCGAGTAACTGTTGTTCTTCTTCATTGGAATCACGCATGGCCGCCATTTTTTTCGCATCGCCAATACCATGTAGTAAGCAATCCGCTGTTTCATATAGCTCAAGCATTTTCTGAGCGGTCGGTTCTCTTAGGAATATGGCATGTGCTTCCTCACTAAGAGATTCAGGATAATATAATGACTTATAAGAAGCATTACACGTATGTGCGAATGTAGCAGCAATCACGTTCGCTTGCTGTCCTATATTATCTCCAACCCCACCTCTAGCGGGAATGAATACTGTATCTTCTGCACCTGGGTAACAACTCAAGTGTTTCGGAATAGCTGCCATTGTACTTCCACCAGTTACGGCCACGATACGTCCATTTCCAATGCGACTTGCAAAAACAGATGCAGCTTCAGTTCCAAGTAATTCGTTGGAGCCACCTGGTTCAGAACTGTCCCCTTTTACAATGTGTACATCTTGAATGGAAAAATAACTTTTAATACGCTTTGCAAGTACATTCTTGCCATATTGCAACTCAACTAACGGTCCAAGATGCTGCAACACATTTTCTCCGTCAGAAGTGATGGTCGCTCCCTCTTTTGCAACTCGTATAAGTTGCTGATCTCGAAGGGCTTCCACGACCGAGCGTGTTTCACGTTCAGACAAACCTGCAGTGTCAGCAAGAGGTCGTCTTCCAATTGGCCCGGATGTTTTGATAAGTTTTAGCACAAGATAACGTTGTTGCAGGGTTGCCATCATTTCGGGTACCAACTTCTCCTGCGCTTCCACAATAGCCGATTTCAGAAAGACTCCTCCTTCCATCATAGGACAACAATTGACCATGTAGGTTAAAATACGTCCCACTTTAGTCAAAAAAATATATTAACTTATAATGCAACTATACATACTATTCCCGATAATTTCAAATTTAAACTCCGGTTTCAAAAAGTAATGCAAGATCGACATAACTAATCACACCTGAACAAAGGACCTCATTGTCTTTTTCGACAACAGGAATCATGAACACGTATTGTTCGTGCTTCGCGTCATCGTCTTCAATATTTACAGCTGTCCACGTTAATGGATAGTCTTCCTGGATGAGTTCCATCATCTGTTCAGCTTCGTCACACAAAGGACAGCCCGGTTTGGTATAAAATAGTACATGCATGAGAATCCCTCCATATAACCTCAGTGTAAAAGGAAAAAACGATCTACGCAACACTAAGTGTTGTATAGATCGTTTTTGGCTTACCAACTTCGGCCAGCGCCTCCACCACCTGTAGATCCACCGCCACCGAAGCCCCCGAAACCACCCCCACCGCTTGATCCTCCTGAACCGCCTCCGAATGATCCAGGGAAGAAGATCATACCGCCTCCGCGACGTCTACCACCGGATCCTCCAGAACCACCGGAACCACCACCTCTTCCAGAGTTAAAGAAGATTTGGATGAGGATGAAACCAATGACGATGATTGGGACGATTGGGAACCCACCCTCATCGTCATCGTAGTTTTCTCCACCATAGGTAGCAACAGGTAGTTCAGACCCTTCAAGTCCATATTCTTTGGCAATTTCGTTATAAAAAGCTTTGTATGCTTCCATAACGGCTAGGTCTGGTTGCTCTGCTGCCAAATATGGGCCAGACACTTGGTCAGTAATACGACCAATTTTCCCGTCAGGAAGAGCTCCTTCCAATCCATAACCAACAATTAAACGAAAGTCACGGGTGCCTTTTGGTCCGCCAGTTTTGACGAATAATAAAGCACCGTTTTCTTCTTTGGCATCGCCTAACTTAAACTCACGAAACTTCTCTACAGCATAGTCCTGAAAATCCTCACCATTTGTGTCTGGTACGACTAATACAGCAAATTCAGCACCTGTAGCACTTTGTAATCGCGTTCCATAATCCCTTAGTTCTTGTATTTGACTCTCGGACAGAATACCCGATTCATCTTGCACTACATCCACTTTTGCGTGGACTACCGGTTGAACAATTGTCAACAAAACTAGAAGCATGCCAAGCAGGGCAAATGCTCGGACAGCTAGCTTCCTCATTACTCATCAGCCCCAAAGTCGACTTCTGGTGCTTTTTCTGCACCCGCTTCTGCTTTGAAATATTCCTTTTCGTCAAATCCGAAAACAGACGCAACGAGTTTGCCCGGGAAACGCTTCACTTGTTTGTTATACGAAGCGACCTCGCTATTGTAATCTTTCCGTGCTACAGCAAGTCTGTTTTCAGTTCCAGCTAATTCATCCATAAGCTGTCTGTAATTCTCATTACTTTTCAATTCTGGATAATTCTCAACCACTACTAACAATCGACTAAGTGCACCTGAAAGCTCAGAGTCCGCTGCAGCTTGCTCCTGTGGACCGTTTGCACCAGCTAGTTTTGAACGAGCTTCTGTTACTTGACCAATTACTTCCTTCTCTTGCTTCGCAAACCCTTTTACGGTATTCACGAGGTTAGGGATGAGATCCACTCTTCGTTGCAGTTGCGTCTCAATCTGTGAATACGCTTGATCTACATTCTCTTCAGCCGTCACGAATTTATTATAGCTTGAAGTGAAAATCCCCACTACTATCAAAATAATTACTCCGATGATTATTATCGGTCCCAATAACTTCTTCAAATTCCCCGCCTCCTCAATAAGTTTTTCGCTTCGACACTTTCAGAAGTTTACCCTGAAACTAACTTACTCAAAACGTTCCTACTCTCTCTTTATACGAATAAGAAAACAAAAAGTTTCTTTATATGAAAAAATCCTGTGTCTGAATAGTTTTCAGACACAGAATCAGCAATGTAACCGGTATGGATGGAAAGTGAGAATAACGAACCATCAACTAGCTTCGGACATCAACTTCTCTAATTCCTCTTTCGTGAAAAAATATGTCTCATTACAGTAATGGCAATTCGCTTCAGCATGACCATCCGTATTAATGATGTCAGAAATCTCTTCCTTCCCCAAACTTATAATTGCATTTGAGATTCTTTCCTCAGAACATTGGCACTGAAAACGAACAGGGGTTCGCTCTAATATAGTAAGATTTTCAGCCCCCACTATTTCTTCTAGCAGAAATTCCGGTTTGGCTCCTCGTGCAACCATGGAAGGAATTGAGTCCATTTCGCGCACATAAGCTTGAACTCGTTCAAATAGTTCTTTACTAGCTCCAGGCATCATCTGGATGATAATTCCACCGGCAGATTGAACGTTATAACTCGCGTCCAACATAACCCCCATCTTAACTATTGACGCAGTTTGTTCAGAGTTGTTCAGGTACAATGAAAAATCTTCCTCTATTGTTCCTGAAACTAGCGGAACCTGCCCAACAAATGGTGCATGCACGCCAATGTATTTAGAGACCGAAAATACACCATCTAATCCTACAGCAGTTTCAACATCTGATTGATCAAATTCAGGAAAGTCCAATCCCATCTTAGGATTTGTAACATATCCTCGGACTTCACCGTCTGCGTTCGCATCAACTGAAACGCTGCCAATCGGGCCACCGCCATTTACCTTCATCGTCAACTTTTCAGTACCTTTCAGTGTCGTCCCTAGCAGCACACCTGCAGTCAACATCTGTCCAAGTGCTTCTGTAGAAGCGCGTATCGTATCATGCCGACGCCTAGCTTCTTTCACTATTTCTGTCGTTATAACGGAGTAAGCACGAAGTTGTCCTTCATACGCGATAGCTTTCACTAGGTAGTCATTCATTTTTGCGTTTCCTCCTTTCCTCAGCCCCCATACAAATTGAGCTTCACAAATCTTTATCTATTTTCTCGAGACGTATTTTTTCTGGTGTAACGTCATTTCCAAGTGGGTCGATCACTGTCATTCCTGAAAACGTATTGCGTACTTGCCCACCTATTTCTCTCAAATAGTCTTCTCGTAATACTTGTTGCCAAACGCGCTCAGCATTTGTTAGTCCTTCTTGCCGTTCTTTCTTTGCTAATTCATTGATTCTAGTTAAACTTTCAATCATGTTATGTTCACTCTTTTCTATTTAGTATACAAGGCAATCTGTACGATCGTTTGATGTGCTTTCCCTTAAAAGAAAGCGTTTAAGAGTGCTGTATTTCCACGCGTTCAAAAGATGGGAAGCGCGGTAATACATATTCTCCTACTTCTTGCAGAACGTCTTCAATCGGACGCGTGTTCGACCGCAGGTTCAAGACGACGTGATTCACTCCAATTTCTTGTAAAGCATTTAGATAGTCGATCAAAAACATACGACCTGATTTAAATCCAACGATAACCGGTATGGGGTTTGGAGCTGCCACTGGGTTTTCTAACAAGTCGACAACTAGCGGCTGTATAAATGGCTTGAATGTAGGTGTATGATCACGCCAAAGCTGGATGATTTCACGTTGTTTTTTGAGTTCTTGAGCATAGAACAACCAACCATCTGTATGTTCAGCTAGCCACTCAACCGTTTGACCTGAAAATCCGGTTCCAAAAGTAGGAATTGCAGCAAATGCCGGTTTCGGAATAATATCCCCCGCAGTCATTCCTACTCGCTCTGTCTGCAGTTCCGGAAATGCTTCCTTCCATACTTTTTTCATCACTTGTACGGATTCTCTAAATAACTCTGGCTTCTTTGTCCTATCCACTTTAAATGCAGGGAATTCTATCGCACGATCTCCTGTCGCAATCCCAAACAAAAAACGTTGTTGCGACAATTCGTCTAACGAAGCTGCAGCCTTCGCTAGGTGTAAAGGATGACGGAGTGTCGTTACCGCACTAGCCGTTCCAATCGCAAGTTTTTTTGTATGGGCGACGACATACGCTAGTAAGATAAACGGATCATACAAGACTCCCCCATCCCCAAAGTCAGGGTCTAGCAATGGTGAATCTCTTACGAACAATGAAGCAAATCCCAAGTCTTCCGCGTTTCTTACTAGGGCCATTTGTTCGTCTAGAGTTAACTTGTTGACTTCTCCTGACTTTTTCTCCGTTGGAAGAGTGATTCCTAATGTTAATTTATCTTCTTTGAATGTACGTGCAAAACCATTGTGCGCCTGAAAATCAGTCATGATTTATCCTCCGATGTTTCCTACCCCTTAGTTAGACGACCATTTTTTCCTCAATCCATTGTTCGAGCGTTTTTAACTCTTCCAACAAATGATCCGCATGCATATCTTCAAAAAGGGAGGCTATTGTTTTTTGCTTCAGTACATTTTTCCAGGCCACTTCAGCATCATCCATTAAGTCTACTAATATGCAGCATCGATCTTCTTTGTCCAATTCAAGCATGTCGTCAAGGATTCCACTAGAAGAGTAAAGCGACTGTTGCCCTTCTATCGCCAGATAAACATCATAGGTACGAATATTTTCTGCTTTCTGCTTCAACTTGAATCCCCCTTTACTACCTGTGGTGGACGTTATCAAATCTGCACGCACTAACTTCCTAAGCATTTTCTTAGAATACGTCGGAGAAGTTCCTAATTGGTGACTAATGGCTTCACCGGGCAATACAGCCTTTTCTGGTAATAGATTGAGTAAGAGAATAGCATAGATGGATTGTTCAAACCCGGCTTTCATTTGCATTCGTGTTCCCTCCTTAGAATAAATAATAGAAATCTGCTTGTTTTCTCTAACGTGGATAACAGTTGTACACGTTATATCAATATACACTAGATTGTGTAAAAGTAAAGTCGTCGGGATTATCTAAAGGACTTCATGTATAAAAAAACGAAAAACCCCCTACACTTGGATAAATCCAAGTGTAGGGGGGTTAGTATGCCCTCGGCGGGAGTCGAACCCACATTTCAAGCTTCGGAGGCTTGCGTGCTATCCATTGCACCACTCGTTAGGTGGACGGCATAGAACGCTGATATGACGATAGGTGTTCGTATAAGCTGACGTAGTGCTACGCGCTTCCCGCTCAATTTACGTAAGACAAGCATAACACGGAGCGCATAATCCGTCTAGTCAGTTATCGCATCTGACGTCAATTCCGTGGAAGTATTCTACCGCTTCTGAAACCATTCCAACTTCTCTGCGAATAGTTCCTCCTTTTCCGCTTTCAGCTTTTCAATCTTCAATAACGCCACATTAATATCCTGCCGTGTGTCCTCTTGCACGTTCAATAATTCGTCTACCTTTTCGACTAAAGTCGAGACGATTGACTCTAACTTACGAATAGCTTGCTTATCACTTGGAACCTGCCGATTATCCTGAAATACTTTCGGTTCCTTCTGCGCTACTGCAATATCACGCGCGATCAATTGCAACGTCCTTCCCGCTTCCGTGTTCTTCCTTAGTAGTTTCATAGCGTTTAAGTCTGCATCACAAAAGAGCCTAGCATTCTGCTCGTCGCGATTAATCCAATATCCGTGCAATTCCAACAGACCGGCGTACCTGCGGACGGTTCCCACGCTGATCCCGACCGCCTGTGACGCCTGTTTTACAGAATATGTAGCGATATGTTCCGTCATAGTCTTCACCCTTTACATAACTTTCACGTCCAGTATAACCGATTGAAAGGCGTAAGCATAGATAGGCTACATGGTTAGGCGTGTAGGCAAAGTTAGTGGGCTCAAATCGGCTTGTGAAGCGCCTGTTATTGCCGAACACCAAAAAGCGCCTACGTGTGTGACTACGTATGACGCTCGCTATGAATTGGTATGACGAGGTATGACTACGTATGACAAGACGGGCATATCGCTATGAATTGGTATGACAACGTAATACCTCGTATGACTAAACACTACCGTCCGGTTTATTTACGCTTGCGTGGCTTCGCTGGCAATCCGATTTTGCGTCCATGATCCATAATTGCACGAGCCTGTTCCTGCGCAAGTTCCTTTTTCGTCTGCTTTGCCATAAATAACGACCTCCAAAACTATGATACTCGCAGTATGGACGGGCTTTCCGCTTCTTATACGTGCCGCTCGCATACTGCCCCGCTCCCCGGCATATCGTAAGTTAAGTCTGCTACACAGCTACACGTTAGCAGGGAAAAACCGGAGAAGGGACGATAATATGTCAGTGGGGCAGGGCGCAAAACGTAAGCAGAGATCGGATAAAAAGCGGCAATCGGCGCCAACTATTTCGATTGTTTTAAAGGACACAATCCATCGCCTATCTTATATCACCGACACACCCGTTAAGGACGTCGCCGAAGCGATTTGCATTAGCGGTTTGACCTCAAAAAAGGTTATCGGCTATCTCGCACTTAATTTCCGTCGTGATTTACGTTTGGGGCAGACCGTATACATGGGCGATATTAGCCGGCCATCGTTGCAACGTAAAGTGGCGCCGGGCAAGACGGAGCGGATCACTATCCGATTTCATGCGCACGATTACGAACATGTAGCTACGCTGGCTTACGCATTAGACGTCAGTCCGTCACGCGCCACGGCTTTACTATTAGACGCTGCAATCCGCAATAGCGAGTTTCTGAACGACTATGTGCGAGACTACTTAAAACGCGAACTTGACGAGCGACGCATGGAAGAATTGAAAAAGGTCATGCGGTATCTGCGGAAGAATAATCCGTATGAAGAGGATCTTACGTGGACCCACTTGCTGACGTACATTGTCAGCGAGGTTAAAGACGGAGCACAGTCGATGGCAGACGGAGTGGGTACGTTTATCAGTAAATGGAAGTAAAGTTTAACCCCCAAATGAAAATTTTTTGTACGGATTTAAGAGGCGCCTGCAAACCGGTCGCCCGTTTTCGTATGCCCCCCCGTTGTATTTTTTATGGGAAATAAAAAAGACGCTCGGCTAGTAGCAGCCCTGCGTCTGTTTGTGTTGTTTATAGCGCGAAGTCCTCCATCGTTGCGTCCGCTTCATCATCTGTTATGCCGATATACAATAGCGTTACAGATGGTGCAGCATGATTGAACAGATGCTGTAACGTCGCTACGTCCTTATGCTTACGGTAGTGATGGAAGCCCATTGTCTTGCGCATCGTGTGCGTGCCTATGTCGTCCCGTCCGAGTGCCTCCGCTGCCTTTTGTAAGGCACGATAGGCTTGCGTCGTAGTGATATGGCTGTCGCCTCTGCGTGACTTGAACAGGTAATCGTCCGGCTCCATGTTCACTGTGTAGGCGTCCACCTCTGCGCGTGTAGCCCGTGGCAATAGGAAGCGTTTAGTCTTGCCCGTCTTAGTCTCACGCAGTGTGACGTGGGTCTTTCCCTTTACGTCGCGCACCCGCAATGGCACGATGTCACTGACGCGCAGTCCCGAGTTGATCCCGATGTTAAACATGAACAGATCGCGCTCACTCGCATACCGGCGCAATGCCCATCGCATATCCTCGATTTCCTCCGCTGTTCTTAACGGCTGAACGTTCTTTACCTTCGCCATATTACCGCCTCTTTTCATACGTTATCGTACGTTCAATGTATATTATCGTTAGTATAAACAAAGAACCCCGTCGTGTCAACGATTTAATGTACGATAATATACAATAAGGTACATACAGCATTGTTCCCGACCCCGTGAGTTTGGCGAGGCTGTCCGCCGTGAACTGATAAGCTGGCGTAATATTGACGATTCAAAACGTTGGAGTAGGCACGCGTAAGATAGCCGAAGCTGCAAAGAGCGACCTCAAACCGAACATTATCCGCAGTCCGCTTTTAAACTTCCTTCTATATTACGTCGCATATAATCTCTATGTTCGTTTTGCCTTAATAACGCAAGCCTCAAAGCGTTTGGCTACCCGCGCGCCAGAGGGCGAAAGCTGCAAAAACACGGAGCTACGCAGAATCCATAACGCCACTATATCGTCCGATTACGTACCCCTATATCGACGCTAATCGTTGCACTTTTGTTACATGGTGGAACATCAAATATAGGACAAAAACGGCATCCAAACGTAAAGCTACGTCAAGCCTGCGTTTTGAGTTCCTTCTATAGAGCGCTTCACTACGCTAACGTGTTACCTATGTATTTACGCATGTCCTGTCGCCCCTTTTATCGACACCCCATTGCGCGCAACATTGACGTAATTTATAATCGGACTCCGGCACCTTTTCCACGTTCGGTATTACCGCATAAAAAAAAAGGACGACACCCCGTTAAGGATGCCGTCCTTGAATGTGTACGATTATCGCGTCTGCCATTGCAATGCGAGTTGTTGCGCTGCCTGTTTCTGCTTACGTGCGGCCTCTGCCGGTGAAATCGGATGATCGTGGAAATGTAGCGTCTGAGTCACGGTGATGCCCGACTTGCCCTCGCCATTCAAAGTCGCTCCAACGCTCGCTGTCCGAATAGACGAGCGGGACGGTGCTTGATAACCCGCTATTTGCGGAACCGCAGGCGTCATCCAGTCGGTTGCTTGTCTCGACATCCCAATGACTCTCGACTGCATCGAAGCCATTCCATCAATCCAACCTCGCATCATATTGACGCCAATAAAATCACGCATCCATCTCGATGGTGAGTGAATATCGAACGCGGCGGCCATGGCTGCCTTAATTGAGTTCGCTATTGACGTAGCTTTAGCGATAAGAGCCGGTTCCATAGACGCCAATCCGTTTAGCAAGCCTTGTCCAGCGTTTTTACCGATGTCTTTTAGCGACTTCAACTCGGTATCTGTCACCTTCGTAAGCGCTACGATTTTACTCGTCCATTCCGTGCACATCTTCTCGAGTTCAGCATTCGCCGTTTCACGCATAGCCGTAATGCGATTAGCCGTATCTTCCTTCATGCCGGCGAGTTCCTTGTCCGCTTGGTCACGCGCTAACGCAAACTTCTGATTGTACAATGCCACGTACTGCGTAAGCTGTTGCTCGGACAGTCCGTTAAGCGCCTGCAATTCGCCGAGTGCTTTCGGCCCCATCGCTTCGAGTTCTTCCATCAAGGCTTGATCGTCGATTTTTCCCCATAGTGAATCGAGGACGGAGCGCCAGTCTTGAAGTCCGGTAACTTGCGATTGTAGGTTGTCGAGCAACGTCTGTCCGGTACCTTCGAACTTGGATACGAACTCATCGAATGTATTCGCAAATCCCGTAATCGCGGACACACGGTCGCTATACGCTTTGTTATACTCGGCGTTAAGATCGTGCTCACTCTTCGCCAGGTCATCGTTAATCTTCTGCATCTTATCCGCGTACTCTTGATTAATCGCCGTGACTTCTTTATTAACGGCTTCGACCGCTGCCTGGTATTGCTTCTGCGCTTCGACGCGTTCCTTCGTGCCTGCCTTAAACTGCGCCAATGACCGTCGCCATACTTCGGCTTCTGCTACGAGTGACAATTCTTCCGTAGACTTCTTATCCTCGACGTACTGCTTAATCGCAGCAAGACGATCCTTCGCAACCTTCTCCTGTACCTTGACGATTTCCGCGCCATGCTTGCGTTCGTTAGCGACCAATTTCGCCTTCGCGTCGGACTCAATCTTCGCGATACGCTGAATCTCCGAAACCGTTAATTTGCGTTTCTTAGCGCGCGCCTGCGCATGGATATTCGCGATGTCACGATTCTTGTCCGCGATAATCTTCTTTTCGTCCGCTGACTGCTTACGGTGAATTGCGTTGATTTCCGCGTTGCTCGCCTTCGTGACGTTTAGCAGAACACTCGTAAGCCCTTTAATTGACGCGGTTACGACGCCTTTCATAGAGGCGATTCCGTTCGCGAGCCCTTGTCCCGTATGTTTACCGATCTCGATCATGACGCGGGAAGGCGAGTGGATTCCTAGCATCTTCTTGGCCCACTCCGGAATTGAGGATGCTATCGACTTAACCTTTTCGACAACCGCACTGGCCATACTTCCAATTCCGTTGATTAGCCCTTGTATGATGTTCTTTCCGATCTGTACGAGGTCGATACCCCTAAAAATACTGACGATGCTAGAAAGAATATTCGACGCTGTGGTTTTTATCGTGTCCCAGGCACCCTTCCAATCGCCTTGCAATATCCGCATAGTCGTTTGGATGATTCCGAGGACTAGCTGGATCGCAGTCGTCACAACTGATTGGATTAACGCCCACGCGACTTTAACAATTCCGGAAATCAACGGCCATGCCACTTGGAAAATGCCTTGAATAATCCCCATCACCATTTTTATGGTCGCTTGGATATTGCTGAAATGCGTTTTAACGCTGGCTACAATAGCTTTACCGTTTGCGTTCCAGAAGTTTTTCAGTATATCTAACTGCGACTTTGCGAAGGTCAACACGGCGCCCATAATACTCGTAATGGTCGACCTGATAGCGTTAAATGCCGTCGCTGTCGCCTGCTTAATCATCGACCACGCTTTATCGACACCCGCGCGGAACCAGTCGACTTTGTTATACGCAACGACTAGCGCTGCACCGATTGCAACAATGGCTGCGATAGCAATACCGATTGGACCCGTCAGAACTGTGAAGGCCGTACCCAACGCACCAGCTACCGTACTTAGCGCCATAAAGCCCGTGATGATTTGCGGTACAAATCCGATTAATAGTAGCGCCGAACCTCCAACGATTAGAAATGCCGCGGACGCCGCTGCGACTAGCGCTCCGAGCTGCAGAAACTTCGGATTAAGGTCGCCAATCCACTTTCCTAGTTCCGTCATCTTGTCCACGAATTGCGTAATGTAAGGAAGTAGGGCGTCGCCGATAGATATTCCGATGTCTTTTATTACGTTGCTGAATATCGCCATCTTCGATTCTAGCGTCTTATAACGTTCAGCGGCCTCGTTAGATAGAGCACTGTTTTCGCTCCATCCTTTGTTCGCGATGTCGAGAGATTCCGTTAGAAGACCTTGGGCACCGGCAAGACGTAAAATCGTATCTTGTTCGCGGATACCCTTTATGCCCATAAAGTCGAGCATTGCAGCGAGGTTTTCGCCTTCTCGACCGCTTTTTCCGAGCGATTCGATAAATAGATTCAGCGCGTCAATCGGATTCGCCTTCCACATTTCCGCGAATTCTTTTGCGTTAAGCCCAACGCCTTCAGTAAACCTTTCTACTGCTCCACCACCTAGAGACACAGCCTTGTCGATTTTCTTCATGACCATGCTCATGGCGCTGCCCCCAGCCTCGGCCTCAATCAAATGTGTTATCACAGGGCTCTTTATCCCTGTTTCCGGGAGTTTCCTCGCATGATGGTACGTTGTTTCGTACCCGGTTCAGACTATATCATCACCTACAGCAAGGTCTGTTTAGGTGTCGGGCGCTCGTGTCCGCTTCATCACTGGTCTAGTGGTATGCGATTAGTCGTTGCACCTTCCACGCATCCCTGCGTGACTTGGCTCATGATTACCCGGAAGGGCTTTCCATGAATTCACCCGATTTTTTAAGCTGCCAATTTCTCGACAACTGGGCATTTTTGTTTACCCACTGAGGACATCGATCCTGCTAGCGCCGCAATTTCCGGCTCGGTCAGTCCGATTTGTGCACCAACACCGGCTAGTCGTAGAGACATTTCGACGATTTCTGACTCCGTAGTTGCCAGGTTATTCAATTTGTTAACGTAAAGGCTCTTTATCCTCTACTTCCAGGGGTTTCCCCGCATTATGGTGCGTCACTTCGCACCTGGTTCAGACTATGTCATCGCCTGCAGCATCATCTGTTTAGGCGTCGAGCGCTCGTGGATATTTCTCCATACAAAAAAGCCACCCATTTTGAGTAGCTTTTTTGATTAGGGTACTTTATCTAGTCGTTGCACCTTCACGCAGTTTACTACGCGCTTGGCTCAAGATCGGCATATGTTTAATCACAAAACACTTAGCTTTCCTTGAATTCACTCGATATTTTATGCCGCTAATTTCTCAACGGCCGGGCAATTTCTTTTACCCAAAGCAACTACAGTAGATCCGAGGTTACTGATTTTATCCATCGGCATTTGCGTTATGTTAGCCAAACGCGCAAGTGACGTAGCGGCTTCTTCTGACGACATATTTGTCGCAACTCCGAGGTTTACCATCGTCTTGGAGAACTCCAAAATATCGCCACTTTTTATCCCCAATTGTCCGGCTGTTTCAGCGACATTTGCGATTTCCACCGCGCTGGCTGGTAACTCCTTAGACATGTTCCGAATTCCCTGCGATAGTTTCGAAAACTCTGTTTCAGTAGCGTCTGTAGTCTTCCTTCATATTGTTAACGTAAAGGCTTTTTATCCTTTACTTCTAGGAGTTTCCTCGCATGACGGTACGTCAATTCGTACCTAGATCGGCGTACATTTTCGCCTACGTCCAAAACGTTTAGGCGTCGAACACTCTTGGCAGGATTATATTTATTCACCTGCTACGCTCTACGGTGCTTCGTAGCCTTTCGAAATCTACGAAGTTACCACGGTGTTGGCATAGCCCGAGCCTTAGCTTTCACCGTTTTTGCTCGATTTGTTACTCCGCTATTTCTAACGGAGAGGGCAAGAATTTACCCCAGCAAACGCTGACTGATAATCGGACGCGACTTTTACGGCACCTCCTAGTCCTGCAGCAATTGAAACTCCGAGACCTGTGACGACTGCTCCGGTTTGCTTAAATGCTGTAAACGTTTCTTTATTCGCGGTACCAAATTGCTTTAAATCGCTATTTGCTTTTTGCATGGACCGACTAAATTGAGTTATATCTGCGCCAATCTTGATTAGGATGTCGCCGTTATTCACTTAATCGCATCCTTGCTTGGGCGTATCTAAACGCTTTCTCCCCGGATTGCAGGCTATATCTATTTGCCATGACGTGATTGCCTTTTTGGATGTACTGGACCGACTTAATGATGTCTAAGTACGCCTCACGTAGCAGCTTAAAGTGACGCCTGTCGTCTTTTGACAGTTTTAATTTCTCAAGTTCCTGTAGCCCCTCGGCAAAGCGTAACTCCGCAATGCGCGCGCCCTCTTTGATCTTCGATAAGTCCTCGACTTTTTGCATCTCTGCGGCCGTTTCATAAAACGAGCGTTGCATGATCTTTTTTACGTCTTCCAGTGTGTTCATCTTAATTCCCCCTAAGTTTGACTTTGACTAACTTTGGCCTTTTCATGTAAATAAAAAGCGCCCGGAATAGCCCGAGCGCCATGTTTTCGCCTATGCAAATTTGATTGTCGCAAATTCAGTTTCCGCCGCATATTTGTTCAACAGCGCAGCTTTAGCTCCCTCTGCGAGTCCTACGTTCATTTTGAACGACACAACGGCTGTCACGTCCTTAGCCGCTAGTAACTTAAACAACGCGCTTAATGCTTCGTCGAGAACCTCGTATAACGGGCGGTTAAGTCCGTTTACTAAGTTAATCGACGTACCGTCAAAGCAAGTTGCAGTGGCAGAGTAACGTACCATCCTAGCGGTGGATTTATATCCGTTAATCGCCGACGGAGCTTGCGCCATGATTACGCTTTTTGTCACGTCCATCTGATATGCAATTGGCATTTTTAACGTCCCCTTTGTCGATTTCGAACTAGTTGCGCATTATACCCTTCATTTTTTACAGTTGACGTCTCATAATTTTAGTAGTCCTAGCGAAGTCCTCCCGAACATCGCCTCTTTGTTGCGTCAGGGCTGTAAACAAATCTGCACGCTTCTTTAATTCCGATTGTTCGGGTGTCAGGGATTTCTTTTTAAGGCTTTCATACAATTTTTTAAGGTCTCCCCCTTGTATAATGCGCTCATACCCATCACCACTTTTAGACATTTTGGATTCTAAATCAGATTTAACTTGATAGAAATGTGATTGTAATTCCCTCAATACGATCGGTTCAGCGTGCTCAATTTGGTCCCTAATTACCCTAACTGCATCATTGAAAGTTGATGCAAGGGCTGTTTCTGACATTATTAGACGAGCTTTAGTTTTTATTTCATCCGGCGAGAGTGACGTCGCAGGCACGGAGTTCCTAAACTTCTCCTGCGCTGCTTCACTTAAAATACGCAACTCATTTTCATACTTTTCTTGTATACCTTGTGCGATAGCCTCGCTTTCTTTAATGGCCGCTTCTTTGTCTTCCTTCTTAGCGAAATCCGTTAGCCGCGGATCTTCTTCTATCGTCGTAAGTTTAGAAAATAATTGCTCCGACAAAGTTTCCATAGTTTTTTTATGTGTTTCTAACGGCCCGACATACGTAGTTTGACCTTTGCCTTCCGACTCAACTTTTTGTGCTTGCGCTTCGGTTAGCGGGTATATATTCCCTTCGTATTTATGACTCCCATTAATATCTATTGCTTCAGTAATTAGTACATCAACGTATTTTTCTGTCATTTAGATAATCCCCTTTTAAAGTTATTATTTGATGTTTCCGAGTTACATATAAATTTGGTAGCACGTCTACTATTCGTCCTGCATACGCTCGATAACTTTCATCATTTTGCGTGCAAATAAGTCGCGCATATCATGTGGAATCCTACCATTCCGCTTACTCTTTGCCTCACTTCGTTTTAATTGCTGTGGTTTGTTACGCTCTCGGATTTCATATGAATTTTTTCGTGACATCTGCGATCACCTCCTTAGGATGCTTTCCGTACATTTAGAAACGCAAAATAAGCCGTCCATCTAGTAAAGTCTGTCGCATAACAATTCCATCCCCTAACCTCGCAATAATCACGTTTTTGCTGTTCTAGTTCCTCGACTACTTCGTCAAAAGTTCGCCTAGAAAAATACGCCATGTGGTGAACTACACTCGTAAGATTAATTTGCGGGAAGTTGAGCGCATTTTGTTCGTAATAAACTAGTAACGGCTTGTTGTTTTTAGCGGAATTGCACGACTTGCAGACTAGCGTCAGATTGCTGATATGGTGTCTGCCACCGTTTTTCATCGCCTGGATATGGTCGATTGTCGGCGTACTCGTATACGCACAACCGCAATAGCTACACAAATCATCCATTTGAGCAAAAAGAACATCAAACTCCTGCTGATCTGTCTCAATTGGGATCGGATACTTCTTCTGTTTTTCTCGCAGGCGACCGAACGCCTTTGCAGATTTCCTATTAGATAGATGCTTACAATCCTTGCACCGTGTTGTAGTACCGTTCTTTTTCCGGCTATCACGCTCGAATAGGTCAATGCTTTTTTCTTGGCCGCACACTCTACAAAGACACATCATCGCTGATCACCGCCTATTACTGCGTTAATCTTTGCGTCAATCGAGGTCAACCGGTCCAAAATTCCGAAGATTGTTAGTCTGCTTTTAATCGTTTTCATCGTCTTTTTCATGTCGTTTTCTCCCTTTTAGTTGGCGTTATTGTGTTCGATTGTTACCGTTAACCCTTGTCTTGCTACCACGTCATTTAACTGCCGTAACATCGTGGCGTTAGGATTCGGCGTATTGTTAAACTCACGGGCAAGCGGCGCACTATCCGTTAAAACGTGTACCGTGTCGTCCTCAAAGTCGCGCAACACGTTAATTAGCGTGCGATACGCGGGAAATACTGCGTTACTGCGCGAAAACACTTCCTTCTCGTATTCCTCGCCATCTTTGAGTATCGTAACGACGTACTCCGCTGGATCCGTTTGCTCAATTTGTTGCGTAATTTCGATCATTTTCTAGTCCCCTTTGCGATTTTGTTAGTTAGTTTTTGTAAGCGCATCTATTACCGCGCGCAGTGTATCGGATTGGATTGTATACGCAATATCAATCGGGTCTAAATCCTCTGGGAGGTCGAGTGTTATCGTTTTACCACCGGGCTTATCAACGTAAATCTGTCGTGTACCGGCGTTATAGTAAACCCTGCTCACTCGGAATCACCCGGCAAGAATCGTCGGCGGGGCTTGCGCTCTCCCTCTTGCGGAATGCCCGCCTTGTTATAGCGCGTGGGCGTTTTCGGCTTTCGTGGCTTGTGTTTTGAGTTTGTCATATCGTAATTTCTCCTTTATTTTTAGCGATTGCGCTAGTTGATAGATTCGATTCAGTCCGACGTGACGGCCGACATCCATGTGGTACTCCGATCCGTCCGCTCTTGTAATGTAAACTCGGGTAATTCCGTGTGGTCCGTATCGCCGTGTAACCTCTACGCATTGCATGAGACATCACGCTCCCCTCTCCATACATTTAAAGGCGCTATCGTCGTTTCTACGGTCATTTATCCGACTTGCAACCATGATTTTCCGTATGGCAATAGTTGCCGAGTGTATTCGTTCATGTTCGGCACCCACTACGCAAAACTAGGCTTGCAACCGTAGTTAGCGGGGCTTGAACAAACGTACTTGATTTTGATTAGCGCGAGCCTCAACGCATATAACGCGGCCCTCGTCGTCCATTTCTCGATGGGTTACGTCAGCGGCGTTCTCTAGAATCTTGCGTATGTCGGGTGGGTACGTGGAATACACGCGCCAGTAGCCGTCCGGCACGGAATACGAATACATCGTTTCCTGCTCGGCTCGTTCGTAATAACTCAATCGTCTTCACCACCCTGCTGTCGGACGTATTTAGTCAGACCGTGCCGCTCTATTTGTTCCGGCGACATCTCACTCAGTCGATACGTAGTGACATTGCCACCTTTAGCGCTGTATGGCTTGTCCGGGGGTGGTGTGCGTGTGATTCCCGGCTCAATAACTTCCGTCATTTCCGTCGTCCTCCCTCACCCTTGTATTTCTTTTGCGCCAATTAAAAAATCGCCCAGTTCATCGCGGGCGACTCTAGCTTTCGTATGCGTTTCCGTTGTTGGCTCGACTGCGTGAGTAATTGCAATTTCAACGAGTCGGATCGATGCGTCAATGATTGGCGATTGTTCGAGTTGCTGTAATTCTTTTAGATCGTCGTTAAGAACGTCCGCGAGGCCATGCGGTGAGCCGTAACAGTCCACGGTAGAATGTGCGGCCGTTATCGTATGTCTGAATACCTTGTTCGCTACCGATTTCTTGATTTCAACTGTCATTTTCTCGTCCCCTTTTTCGTTTTTCTTGATTACAAATAAGCCACCACATAGATTTGGCGCTGACCGGTACACCTGGCTCGATTTTCTCTTTTCTCTCCATTAAAACAACTCCTTGACTCTTTGAATTAGTAATGTTATGATTTAATTGGGAATATACTACCTAATTCCTCGATTTGACGAGAAAAAGAAATTAATTCCTCAATATCAACAACTTGTGCTAGACGAGCGCGTGTCCGATCTGATATCACATTGCGTCCAGCCTCGATGTGTTGAACTGTGCTTTGTGCCAGACCTAACAACGCTCCAAATTCCGCTTGCGTCATGTATTTACTTTGCCTTATTTCTTTAAATTGCTTAGCGTCCATCTCTTTTACCCTCCCTTTTATGTTTACTAGTGCAAAAAATATATGGGCTTGCCGCTACCCTGTTACTATATATGGGAATTTTCCCACGGATATTTTCTCGTTTTCATGAATTTTCCTACAATTATATTAATTTATTTTGCGCCATCCAGTCCGATCTTGCTCGGCATATCCTTTTTCAGCCTCCGCGAGTGATTTATACTTCTTAATTACCCCACCGCGCGTACCTCCACCGCCGTTAGATCGCTTCAATTTCTGCACACGTTCCGGCCGCTTCTTGTCGATCTCCTTTTCAATATCTTCACCTTCATACGCACTCTCGTACAACCGCGCCTCGTCGTTCACTGTTTCAGTCAAACGCGGCAAGTAGAAGTAGACAGGCAAGTACGATCCTGTCTCACTATAACGGTTATCTGCGTCCTTCTGCGCTACTCTACAATCATCGCAGCAAAAGCGAGCGTCTTTGCGTTTTGCCGGCTTTTTGCGGAAGTTGTTGCGGTCAATTGGGTACATATTTAAGCAAAACATATGACGACACTGGCGCCATTTCTTGCGCTCTGCGTGATAGTCCGACCATGTAGCACTGCCGTCCTCGATCTTGTCCTTATAATCGCTGTACAGCGACGTAATCGGATAGTCAGAGCGCTCTACGTAGCCTTTGCAGTTTACAGGCGGATTGGCGCGTATCAATTCCTGCTTCGCGCGCTCAATCATCGTAATCATATCGCGGGCAGATCCTTCGAGTGTCGTCCGTGGCGCACGTTTTAACTGCATATCCGTGACATTGGCGTATTGTTCGCGCCCCTCGATCTTACGCTGCGGAAAGCCTTCTCCGTATCGAACAGGGTGGAACGCTTTTAATCGTGGCATAGTTGAGTAGTCGATTGTTGGATTAGTAGTTTTAGTTGTCATTGAAATTCCCCTTTTCCGGTGGTTTTTGTGTGTGTTGGTTTTTGAACCTAATAACTTATATATAGCTAAGTAACGTGATAGAAGAGTGTGAAACTATGCGATAGACCAGTGATTCTCCCTCTCATAGCGTTTGATGCGCTCCTTAATTTCATCCGTATCACAAAGTAGATAAGCTACATCGACAACGGACTGCTCACTTGTAACCTCGACCGACTTCTCACCTTCTGCAGGCTTGTCCAAAAGTAGTCGATATTTATTCGGCTTATATCGCGTCTGCCCGAGTTCAGCGCTCCGTGCTTTATCGACCTCACCTTTCCGAACGTACTCAATGAATCCGCGCTCGACCAGCTTTTTAATTGCGGAATTTACGGTCGGCTTCGATTTCGTGCCGATCATCCTCATGGCGCTGTTCATCGTCAGATAAAACACGTTTCCATATCGCTTCGAAGTCGATAGCATGGCATACGCAAGCTGTTTCTGACGGAATGTACCGACTTCCAGGACGGCCAGTATTTCCGACTTATAAATCGTAATCGGTCTATCTGCGTTGCCTAGCGTGTAATTTCGGTCATATGCAATAGCGACGATCCGCTCCGTTTCCTTCTGCCAGTGTTCGGGCGTACTCTTTGGACTGAAATATTCGCGAGGCGTATCGTGGAGCACGCGCATGATATTCTCGATAGCCACGTCAGCCTCGACACCTTGCGAATTGAAGAAGCTGGCAAGCGTCAACGTCGTGCTGTGTCGCGTATTCGATGCGATTAGACGGCCGGCTTTAAGTATTTCCGCGGCTTTCGTGAGTGCTTTTGACGTATCGACCACGTTCACTGTCGTATCTGTGCGCTCCACGACTTCGCGGAACTCCGCTTCCTGTTCGTCAGTCAATTCGATAGCGCCGTCCTCGATCAATTCGGCTGCAAGCGGCTGTACATCGTACAAATAGTCGTAGCTTTCGATTGGCTCAAGCGTCTGCCTATCGACGAACCAGCATCGGTTGCCTGTACGTTGGTGAATGCCGAGTGGTATTTTAACGCCTTGCGTCCAGGTCGGTCGAAACTCGACTTTTTCAGCCGGCAAGTCAGCCTCTTGAATGACGTTCATATAGAAGGTACGCACGATTTCGCTCGGTAGCGTCCGGTCAAAGAATAAATCGACGTGGTAGCCTTTTCCCCCGGAAATGCTGACGTGAATATCCGCGCCTGCAATGTGGAACTCGCGCTGTAATACGTCAATTAGTTTCAGCGTTGCCCATCGCGCCATCGGCTGATCGTCCGAGTAATCTACGTCGAATGTGACGAATTTATTGTAGGCATTCGCATTAAATACGCCGTACGTGTTGGATCCTTCGATGTGACGTTTCAGCATACTGTCATTCAGCGTCCAAATGCCGGAATTATTCGATCGGTCGAGCGTGATGTAACTGTCCTGTGTTTGGACGAGGTACTTTTTGCGTGTAGTGACGTAGAGGTCGCTTAGTTTTGCGATTGTTGGACCTTGGCTGTTCTGTTTCGGTGGAGTCATGCGTCATTGCCCCTTTCTGATTTCTTCAATTTTCGGTAACTGTGATAGCGCCTTGGATAGTTGTTGTGACTGTTCGAAAATGAAAACAACATTCCCAGGAACCTTGTGCGACGTGTCAATATCAATCAACTTGCAGCCTTGCGCCAGTAAATACTTTGCGACGCGGAAACTTAAAATACATTTCAATCAAAACGCCCCTTTTCATCTTGTTGGTTTTTGAACCTAATAACTTATATATAGCTAAGTAACGTGATAGAAGAGTGTGAAACTAGGCATAGTAGGTAGATTCGTCATACTCTGTCATCTCCTTATCTAGTTGTGGAGTGTTAGCGAATACATAAACGCGCCGATCCTCGACTGTCTCACTAGGTAATTGCGCCAGTAAGTTGTGACCGCGCTGCATGAGTTCGATTGCAACAGCCTCGTCAATTACAAGTTTTAATGCTTCTGTGTCCGTCATCTCGTCATCTCCTTTAAATTTCGTAAAACTGTTGCACAACGCCTGTCACCGTGATATAATTGCTTTACAGTGATAAAATGGACGGAATTTAGGCGGAAATAGACACGCCTAAGTATAATATCGGCGGCTTTCTACGGATGTTTAGTAGATTTCCGTCTTTTTTGCGTTTTATTTAAAATAATTCTGCACGGCGATGATTTGCGCCAGCTTATCCGCGTCCAGTCCGAACGCTGACCGCACTAAAGCGGCTGTACGGGCTGTTACAAGGCGTTCCCCGCGCTCAATGGCGTTGACTAGCTGCGGACTAACGCCCGTCTTATCGGCGAATTGTTGACGTGTCAGGCCGGCTACGCGGCGGATCATGGCGAATTGATTCGATGTCATTGTGTCAACTCCTTTAAAATAGTAATAGTTGCTACGTAGAAGGTAAAAAATATATGCGCCTCTCACTGTATAGGTGTCGGCAGCGACATTTTTACCCGTTCTCACCTCTAAAGACAGCTAATCCCGGAATCGTCAATTACTCTCTCTACTACTGTTAGATACATATTGCGGTGTTTAACAACCCTCTCGTCGTTAACTGCGGCCGTTATGCTTGATCGTTAAAGCCGTCTCTATAAGGTATAGCCAACTAACGCCCCGCAATTATAGTGTCAGCGATCAAGTTTCCGTAATTTCCTCGCTGCGTTGCGCCATTTCCGCTTGTGCTTCCGCCTCAGCACGACTTGCCTGTTCCGCCTTCAATGCCGCTTTGACTTCGCGGAGTTCTCGCACAGTCATTTCGTCGACCTTCTTTTCTGCGCCTGTTGATGGGATTGTGTGCGGTGTTTCTACGAACTCTTGCCGGGCGTCTTCGGGAATTTGAGCAACCTGTAGTAGTTTTGCGAACCCTAAATGCGAAACCGATTTCGCTTTCTCTCCGAGTTCTTCAGTAATCTGCATGAATTGCTGTGCATTCCGCGCTGTCATACCGATTTCCCCTAGCCACTTGCCGAACTCCCCATGCGCCAAGTCGTTGTCCTTTACGTATTTCAACCGCTTGCCGATTTCGAATATAGCTTCGCCGGCGACTCGTTGGTATGCGTTGATTTCTGCTGTGATTACGTTTATGTCCGAGGATAGAGCTTGCTGCTGGTTCGTTATAACTACCATGAATATCTGTCCTCCTCTACTTGTGTTATCGTTTGAAACCAGCACATTGGGAATTATTTCGGAATTCTTTTTAAATCTTCCTCGACTCACCTATATGTACTATCGTTTCAAACTTACTAGTGCGGAGATTTAGCGAGAATAACTTAAAACATATTTCAGTGCTCTACTTTCTACATTCGGGGTCCCAGTGAATATACTTCGCATTCCCTACAGACTCTGTAAAAATAATTCAATTGTTTAAATCATAATAAGGTCGTTTAAAATTAAAAAAGCTGTTACAATATTCAACAAACGGACATTTTTTGATTAAGTCTAGTTGATTTACTACGAAAATTAATTTGCGGGGCTGCAAAAAACTAACACTAAATAAGACGCGGCTCATTCATTCTGCAAAATAGAGAACTACTAATCTTAGACATTGAACTTAAGTGAAAAAGGAGGTTTTAAAAAGTGGAAGAACAAGGTGTATGGGCAGAGCCTGATAGCTTTACTTCGGTATTTCGATGTACTTCTCAGAAATATGCTGAAACTTTTTTGAAAAAAGGTGAGATTAAATTTAGCACCCCAAGCTCTTGGGTTAAATATGCTTTTGAAAAAGGCGAAGGGCGTGGAGACAAATTAGAAGGAACATTAGCGACATTTAATATTTTTGATATTGACCGGGTAGTTGAAATGTATCAGAAATATAAAAAGTATCCGGATTTAATACGTATGACCGTTGATCAGCGCATTTACTTAAAGAGATCCAGAGATATGGAATTGCCATGTTTTTGCTTTTATATATTGAAGCAAAGTATGTTTGATTGTCCTAATAAGGAAGGAAAAAACATATTATCAACAACAGTACCAGCATCATATTTCAGAGACTTTATGGACGATTTAGATCCTCAAGAAGTAGAGAAATTAAGTAAAAATGATAAACCGGCAGTTATTTTCATACACAATTACAAGGAGTTTGAACAAAGAATTATCAAAACCCTTATGGCATTAGGACTAAATAGAGAAGAAATTATCATTACACCCGTTCGGTATGTAGATTTTTATGAAAACGGTAATTCGGGTTGGTGGGATTTTGGAAAAAGACCACCTAAAGAATTAGCAATTAAGCATAAACGGTTTGAAAATCAAAGTGAAGCGAGAATAATCATAAATACGGATAATGAAAAAATCAAACAAAAATTGGCGAATCCAATTGAAATTGGTTCACTAGAGGACATTGCGACGGTAAGTAATACATATCTTCATGAAGGAATATCGGTAAGTTTAACTGCAGATTTGAAATTATTGGATTGATATTTCCACTTATTACGTAAGTAATAGCTTATGGTGCAGACTTATACGAAATTATATTACATGATTCGGTAACATTATTTTTCCGCGAACCTATTTCATGTATCATCCTAAATATTTTCCACTTCCGGTTTTTCGCGGAAATAAAGAAGAAGAGCGGTGTTGGCGCCCCGTTCTTCTTTTCTATTTGGTCTAATAGGCTATTCGGCTGACACCGCTCCAGGTCGTTCAGTTACGGCGTCATTTAACGTATAACGGTTTGGCGCCCGCATACGCACCGTACTATTTGGCTGCTGCGCTCGGCCCTCCGTTATTACGGACGCAAACGCCATTTAACACGTCAAGCAGTGAGAGACACTAGACTTCCGCACCATATCAGTATTACATTACATCATTAATCGTTATGTTTACGTTGAGCGTCCGGTCATATTCGGACGTCCTTTTGATTGCCTTGCCTCTCCGATGTTTAAACTTCTCCACGCTTTCTCGCAAACTCCTTTCAATTACGTCTATATGATAGAGTTCTTGCTTCACCGTGCGACGTTTAATGAGGATATTTTGCAATGCAACCAAATACTCGAATGATTCGGCTGGTGATATGACTTGTTTTTCTAGTTCGTGATAGTAAGCACTCAACGCTTTATCGTAGATAGAAACCTGCTTTATCAGTCGTTGACGCGTGCCCCTAGTTTCAGAATACAAGTCTAGGAGACGCTTTGCGTAACCATCGTGAAGATTAGTCATATTGCCACCTCGACCGTTTGACGTGTAATGCAACGCGTATTACAATCAGTCAGTATTTTTACGAGTTGAGCACCGTTAATTTCCGCACAACCTAGGACAACGTTTGGGCTTGCGACTGCGATTCCGTGAAGTACATCCGGTGATACGTTGTAAATTGCGCCAGTGTCTACGAGTGTCACGTTAAACCAACCTACGATAGTCTTTGTAAACGAAATTTGAATAGTCATTATGAATATTCCTCCTCATATTTTGCATACTATGGTGTGCAACTGATAACTCAATAATAACCACCATAGTGTGCATTGTCAATACTTTAAAAGAATATTTTTAAAAATATAGCACACCATAGTGTTTATTAGATATAATTATCAGTAGATACTAATAGGAGGTAATATAAATGATTATTATAAAACTAGCTGCAAAAATGAAAGAGGAAGGTTACAACATCAGCTCACTAGCGATTGCAGCGGGCCTTCATCGGAACGGCATATCGAAAATACTTAACGGAAAGAATAACGGGATTGAATTCGATACACTAAGTAAACTTTGTGCAGCATTAAAGTGTAACGTACAAGACATTATTGAATACGTAGAAGATAAAAACTCGGCACAAGAATAATAAAACACAAACTTAGCCCTAGCGATTAAATCTGCCAGGGCTTTTTAACGTCCTAGTTTCCACCAGAGCAAAAAGCGCTACCGGAAACGGTGGAACTCCATAAAAAAAGACCCCACAGCATCGTGCCGCAGAAGTCCTCGTCTTTATTCATTTATACACCAAGTAATTGACTCTTCTTAGCATCAAAATCCTCCTGTGAAATAATACCGTCGTCTAACAGCACCTTAAACTTACGGATTTCTGTAGCGGCGTCAAGCATCGGTTCTGCTACTGCGTCACTAGTCTTCGATTTTCCGATTTGAGAACTTACATACTCGATGAATTCTGCATACTGGCCTTTATTTATCATGCCCATTTCGGCTTTATTTCCAGATGCTATGATATTGATTTTATGTCCTAATGCCCCTTTTCCTGTTTCAATGCTTGAAATATTAGAAAGCGGGAAAGACTCGGTGTCAAATCCAAATGATTTTTTACAATAAAAGAATACTTGCCTCTCAGTTGCAATGAAGACGCCATTTCGAAGTGTACTTTTCCCCATAATCTCCGACTTAAAGGCACCGAATACCCAATATTTAACCTCTTCTCCATTAAGGTGTTCTTGCGCAAGCTTAACTAGCTTTTCGGGCTTCGCCATAAAATTACCTCCAAATATTTATTTTACTAATAATGTATCATAATTGTCAGAAGCTAGAAAGCCTTAATACAAAATATTCTTTGTTTTCAATTATGAATTACTCATTTAAATTTTCACGATGAATTTTCCTCTCACGTTTCCAGCAATCCTCGATGAACTTGGCGATTCACAGTCCTTCGCCTTTAGATTAGATACAGGCGTCACAAATTAAATGTCGCACGTCCCCTATCAATAAGCCATAAACGACGTGCCGTACGCTTAGTGGCTTCGTAAATTACAGCGTCAAGTGATCTCACCTTGCCTCGTTTCCAAGCGGAAAGCACGCTCATAAGCGACTTGTTGTATTCGTACTCGTCGGATTCGAACGTCAGTAATCGATTTATCGAAGCTTTTGCACGAAGCATCACGCCGTAAAGACGGTGAATTGCGGAAGCATCGAAGAATATTCCTAGTGTTTCTGCGATGTAGGTCGGTATTTTGGCGAGCAATCCCCGTTTGATTACGTCCGATTCTGTGGACAAAAACGATTTAGCCGTATCTGTTGTATTACTAGGTTTATTGTTTTTAAGAGTAATAGGTTCGGTTGCCTTTTTGGTCGCTTCAGCCGCTGCTGTCGTTGTGTTTTCCGGTAATGTACGGGTGGACGTTGACGGGTGGACAATACGATAAATATTCGCACCATTACCGCCCGCTACGCTGCGCATAAACTCGAGGCGTTCGATCATTCCTAGTTCAATAAGTTTAGCGATTGCACGTCGGATCGTGCGACTCGTCTTACCGATAGCTTTGGCGATGGTGTCCGACTTTAAATGTGCCACACCGGGAAATTTAACGGCGTAACGTGAAAGCATGAGAAAAATACTGCGCTCTGTTTCGTTGAGGGCGAAGTTATTACGTTCTATATGTATATCGATTGCATCGTTTAGTTCGTTTTTACTTTCGAATGTTTGATACTCTGCGAGGTAATTCATAGTAAACGGCTCCATTCCGAAGCCCCTAAAAAGTGCGCACTCAAATAGACGTTTGATATTCCGCTTTTTTTGCAGTATACTAACGTCATACTTTAATTTCGTTAAGTCCCGTTGGCGCGGGCATGAGTGCGTCCTTTCCGCTTTATTGCGGTTGGGGCGTTTTTTATTCGATTCCTTTTTCGATTGCTGCGTCTAGGTCACTTGAATAGATGGCAACATACTTTCGTAATTCCGTAATATCCGAATGCCCCATAAGTTGCTGTAACGTGAATATGTCGACGCCGGCTTTTATTTTAAACTTGGCGAATGTACGTCGAAATACGTGAGGACTACATTGCACATCGTCCAGTACTCCCGACCGTCGACCATGCTCGCGTATCTGATACTGTATAGAACGCGCGTTAAGTGGCTTGTCTTCGATGGTAACGAATAGTGAAGATGTAAACTCGTCCAATCCTCGCGCCTTCATGTAGGCACGCAGAACGGTTTGCAGACGCTTTGTCATAGGTATGCGTCGAGCGTATCCGTTCTTAGTCCGCTGAATATTGATAGCGCGATCCGGAAATACTACATCCGTCGTTCGGATTGCCTCGAGTTCTGACAGGCGTATGCCCGTATCTGCAAACGTCAGCATGATCGCAAGGTCGCGCACGCCTTCAAACGTCGATAAGTCAGGTGCTTCGAGTAATCGCTTTAGTTGCGCTTGTGTGAACGTAGCGCCCACCGTATGACGCATTTTAAGCAACGACACCTCGGATGCAGCGTTATTGGACGTATAGCCCTTCTTAACGCAGTAGTTGCCGAATATGCGTGCCGTACGCACTCTTATATTGATCGTGGAGGGCGCATATCCTTTCGCGACTTGTAACCGGATAAATTCTTCGAAGTCGGACGCCTTCACCTCACGAATGTCTGTGAGGTCAACGCCTTGGTCGACGAATGATTTTCGTAACTGATTCAGTTCCTTAGCGTAGCTGGACGCCGTGTGCTTCGATAGACCTTTAATAGCGCTATACTGGATAAAGTCGTCTACTGCCGCATCATACGAAATAACAATATCGCTGGGCTGACCAATAACCGACTTCAAGCCTTCATATATCGCCGGGTTGACCGTCCTGTTTTTCTTAGACAACGAAAAAACCCCCGCTCAAAATACGTATTTCTACGTAAATCGAACGGGGGTTCTCGTACCTACGTCTTTGCCGATCGGACTATAAAAACGTCTAAATCAGCGTGTAGGTGTGCGTATAAGCTTCGTAGTGCTATCGGCTTTGAACGCCGTCATATCGGGTGTTACGGTATGCCCTCGGCGGGAGTCGAACCCACATTTCAAGCTTCGGAGGCTTGCGTGCTATCCATTGCACCACGAGGGCTCAGCATCATCTGACTTTGCAGCGGACAAGTTATAGTATACTTCCTGCCCCATCCAAATGCAACAAATATTTATAAAGCGTTATATTTGACCTTAGTTGACCATACTATGTATGATAAAGTCATGGTTGAGCGGGCGACCGCTTTAACATACGACATATTCAACAATTAAAGGGAGGAAATGAAATGAACTTAATTCCTACAGTTATCGAACAAACGAATCGTGGAGAGCGTGCGTATGATATTTACTCCCGCTTGCTAAAAGACCGTATTATCATGCTTGGAAGTGCAATTGACGACAACGTAGCAAACTCTATTGTCGCTCAATTACTATTCTTAGAATCAGAAGATCCAGACAAAGATATCTCCATTTACATTAACAGTCCAGGCGGCAGTATCACTGCAGGTATGGCGATCTATGATACGATGCAATACATTAAGCCGAACATCCAAACAATTTGTATCGGTATGGCAGCTTCAATGGGTTCGTTCTTACTTGCAGCTGGTACCAAGGGAAAACGCTATGCGCTTCCTAACGCTGAAGTTATGATTCACCAGCCACTTGGTGGTGCTCAAGGTCAAGCGACTGAAATTGAAATCGCTGCCAAGCACATCCTCTTCATCCGTGAGAAACTTAACCAGATTCTTGCTGAGCGCACAGGTCAACCAATTGAAGTAATTGAGAAAGATACAGACCGTGATAATTTCATGACCGCAGAACGTGCAAAAGAATATGGTTTAATCGACCACATCATTACACGTAGCGATATGAGAGAATCTGAAGGAAAATAACTTTAAGACCTACTAAGACGTCCCGTAAATTGCGGGACGTTTTTTTAGTTAGTTTACCCCTTGCACAAAAGTAGCTAGCGACTCTGCTGCTTGTTCTTCATCAGCCCCATCGGCAATCAATGTAACTGTGCTTCCTTGTGCAATCGCTAAACTCATAACGCCCATAATACTCTTTGCATTCACTTGACGCTCATCCCGTTTGACATACAAGTCAGATGTGTATCGGTTTGCTACTTGCACAAATAGAGCTGCCTGACGTGCTTGCAAGCCAGGCTTAATTTTCACTTCAGCGGTTTTCTCTATCATTTCTTTGGACCCCTTTCTTTTTAAGTAATTCCGCCGACTCGAACTTTTTCGGCAATCTCATCAATTTTACGTAGACGGTGATTGACACCCGATTTGCTTACAGGCCCCCCCGAAACCATCTCCCCTAACTCTTTTAACGTGATATCCTGATACTCTACTCGTAAGTGAGCAATTTCTTGCAACCTGTCAGGCAATTGGTCCAAACCAATTGTCGATTGGATCAGTTTAATATTCTCAACTTGGCGTTGAGCCGCACTAATTGTCTTATTAAGATTCGCTGTTTCACAGTTCACTAACCGATTGACACTATTGCGCATATCCCGGACAATCCGGATATCTTCAAATCTCATGAGTGCAACATGTGCACCTATAATACTTAAAAAATCCGCAATTTTTTCTGCCTCTTTCAAGTATGAAACAAATCCTTTTTTCCGTTCAATCGATTTTGCATTCAGCTGATATTCGTTCATGAGATCCACTAATGCATCCGAGTGTTCTGCATACATCGAAAAGACTTCCAGGTGATAGGAAGACGTCTCTGGATTATTCACAGATCCTCCTGCCAGAAATGCTCCACGTAAATACGCTCGCTTACAACAATCATTCGGAATAATCGATGCTGAAATGGATTGGTTGGACTGGAATGTATTTGTCAAAATATCTAAATCATCGAGTAACTGACGTGCTCCCTCTCGGATTCTACAAATGTAAACGTTATTCTTCTTTAAACGCATTTTGCGCCGTACAAGTAATTCGACCTTGTATTTATATAGCTTTTTCAAGTTTGAATAGAGTCTTCTGGCAATCGCTGCATTTTCTGTTTGTACATCTAAACTAATAGCCTTATTGGAAAATGAGAGAACGCCGTTCATTCGGATGAATGCAGCCACTTCTGCCTTTGTGCAGCAATCATCTGATTCGATTTGCGTCAATTCTTTTTTTGTTTCTGATGCGAAAGACATGAACTCTCCCCTTTCTCGGTGACGATCACGTCTGTTTGGTTTTAGATTCGTCTGATATGTAATTTACGAACCATTCTGCTACTTTTTCTGCATCGTGCAACACTCGATCATTTTCTGCGAGTGCTATGTCTTCTTGCCAAATTTCAGGAACTAGCTTTTGTAATTCTTCCAGATCCCTTTCTACCGGCCAAGATGTGACGGTTTGACCTGCTTCTGTTAAAAGCGGCATAATGTCAGTCTTATTCAGCAGTACTGCATCTAAAAACGGTTTTCCGACATGGTCATATAGTGCAGCGACATGTTCAGAAGCCGTATATCGATAGGTTTCACCTTTTTGAGTCGTTAAGTTTCCGACATACACCTTACTTGCTTCACTTTTTAGGACGGCATCGCGAATATCTTGTACAAGCAGAGACGGTAAAATACTTGTATACAAACTCCCCGGTCCAATGATGATTAAATCTGCCTGACGGATCGCTTCTAGTGTCTCTGGCAATGGCTTGGCATCTTGAGGGGATAAGTATACTTGACGAATTTTACGTGCGTACATCGGAATTTTAGATTCCCCAGTAACAATCGTTCCGTCATCCAGCTCTGCATGCAACTTAATCCGTTGATTGGCAGCCGGAAGCACTTTTCCTTTAATATTGAGCACCTGACCTGTTTTCTTTACGGCGCTAGCAAAATCACCTGTAATATCTGTCATAGCTGCAAGCATCAAATTCCCAAGGGAATGCCCGTGAAGATCATCTTGAGTTGTAAAGCGGTACTGGAAAAGCTGCTCGATGAGAGGTTCAACATCTGAAAGCGCTGCCATCACCTTTCTGACATCTCCGGGAGGCGGGATATCATATTGATCCAACAACCTCCCTGAACTTCCACCATCATCAGCAACTGTAACAACCGCAGTTAAATCGATTGGATACTTCTTCAACCCTCGAAGTAATGTCGACAAACCTGTACCGCCTCCAAACACCACAACTTTTTTGCGGCTATTGGAAGTTGTCATAGCGTCAGCCCTTTCTTTTTTCGATATGCTGGTGTGTTACGTATGTTGTATAGTCATCTTTGAACAGATTCCCAAAGTATTCAGCTAGGGTCACAGAACGATGTTGCCCACCTGTACAGCCGAATGCAACGACGACTTGTGATTTGCCCTCGTTCTTATATTGAGGGATTAAAAACTGAAACAGATCAGATAACTTAGCGATCAATGTTTGCGTATCATCCCATTTCAGAACGTACTCATACACGTCTTTGTCGAGCCCCGTCTGCGGGCGCATCGATTCAATGTAATAAGGGTTCGGTAAAAAACGAACGTCAAATACGACATCTGCATCGATTGGCATTCCGTGTTTAAATCCGAATGATATAAAATTCAGTGTGAAATTTTCGCCTTCCCCCACCGAGAACTCTGCAATGATTTTATCTCTAAGTTGCTTCGGTTTCATACGAGATGTGTTAAAGATTGAACGCGCACGACCCTTCACATCACTTAGGAGACCTCGTTCTTTTTGAATGCCTGTTAACGGCTGTCTTCCGTTTGCGAGCGGGTGTGATCGCCGTGTTTCTTTATATCGACTAACCAGTGTTTCGTCATCCGCTTCAAGAAATAGAATTCGCGTCGTAACATTTTCCATTCGAGTCAAGTTATCAATCGCATCAAGCAGAGCATCGAATAATCCACCACCTCGAGTATCGATTACCGCAGCGATTCTCGATTTTTTGTCCGCCGATTTCAACATCAGGTCGAGGAATGTCACAAGTAGTTCCGGTGGTAAATTATCGATGCAATAGTAGCCCATGTCTTCAAAACTTTGCATCGCTACGGACTTACCCGCACCCGACATACCTGTAATAATGACAAGTTCGAGTTCTTCAGAATGTGCTTCAATCTCCATCGGTTCAATCACCTTCCATAGACTTTTGAATTTTTTCTTCAAGAAGCTCAAATTCTTCTGTATACGTGAATGTCCCATATTGAATACCAGGGCTTGAACTCGCAAATAGTAAGTTCGTTCGATCTCCCTCTGCCATTGGTAGTGTATTCAAGGCTTCTATCGGCTGCCATCCTAGTTCTCCTTCAATCGTCTGTGTGAGAGGAGTGCCTGTAAGATCATGCGCGACAAAGGTATAAAGCATCCATTCATCCACTACTTCCTCACCTTTACGTATGACCATAGTGAACACACCTTTAAGATGAGGATCGACAGGTTTTGCCCCGGTCTCTTCTGTAAATTCACGTACGGCAGTTTCCATAATGGACTCGCCAGCATCCATCTTTCCACCAGGAGCTACATACCAGCCTCTACGCGGCTTTTTTAACAATAAGGTTTTTCCGTCTTTCACGACGAGTAGGTTTACAATTCTTTGCATATGCGTTCCTCACTTCTTTTTATACACATAGTATTAAGTATAATCGATTTCAACGAAAAACGACACAAAAAGAAGCTGCCGGCATAGTACACTCCGACAGCTTAAAAGTTTATTTAAAAATAGGGGGTCAATCAACACTCTTAGTATAACCGATAACTATTTCAGTAGCGTTACAAAAATGTTAAAGTTGCGTTAAGGAAAGATTATTTACTTACACTTGAGTTTCAAGGGATTCTGTCAATTCTTCCACATACTTTTGACAAGATTGTGCAGCGATACTTCCGTCCCCTGTAGCTGTGACGACTTGGCGCAATAGTTTTTCACGCACATCCCCTGCTGCAAAGATTCCCGGAATTTCCGTTTCCATCACTTCGTTTGTTTTAATATATCCATTCGCATCTAAAATACCGAGATTCTTGAATGGTGCAGTGATTGGATCTAGACCAATGTAGATAAACATACCTTGGGCTGCAAACTCTTGTTCAGTACCATCTTCTGTAGACACTAATGTGACCGAATCGATTTTTCCATCTTTACCGTGCACTTCTTTGACGGTTGAATTCCAGATGAAGTCGATCTTATCATTTGCAAATGCTCGTTCTTGAAGAATTTTCTGAGCACGCAACTCGTCGCGTCGGTGAATAATAGTTACTTTACTTGCGAAACGAGTAAGGTAAGTCCCCTCTTCAACCGCAGAATCTCCGCCACCAATAACGATGATTTCTTTGTTTTTAAAGAAAGCACCATCACAAACTGCACAGTAGCTCACTCCGCGACCTGTTAACTCTGTTTCCCCAGGAATTCCCATTTTCCGGTATTCTGCGCCTGTCGTAATAATGATGGATCGAGCTTTATACTCTTTTCCACCAGCAACAATTGTTTTATATTCTTTTCCATCAATAATTTCTTTGACATCACCATACGCATATTCTGCACCAAAGCGTTTAGCATGATCGAACATTTTAGTTGAAAGCTCAGGCCCAAGAATGGACTCAAATCCTGGATAGTTTTCAATTTCTTCCGTGCTTGCCATTTGGCCGCCTGGTACTCCACGTTCCAACATAAGAGTCGACATATTAGCGCGTGCCGTATATACTGCTGCCGTCATACCAGCAGGTCCTGCTCCAATGATAATCACGTCATAGATTGTTTCAGCTGACATTCTAGTTCCTCCTCTAATTAACTACTTCTGTTCAAATCGTATAAGGTTTCTGACTTACCATCAACTTTTCTGCCTGCTATACGTTTTTCATGGCAAAAGGTTATCACGAGAAGTTTGGAAGGAGCTCGAACAACTCACTCACGTATTTAGTAAGTGTAGGTGTGCTTATTTTATATAATTCAGCAAGTTTTGTTTTCGTGACCCCTTTGCTTCGAGAAGAATGGAACATATAGTCTGCAGCTGCAGCTATCGCTTTTGGATTTTTGAATGTGTACTGTTTCGTAATTCCGATTTCAAACAAAGAAAACCACATTTGAAATAAGTGCGTTCCTTCTTCATCAAGCGGATTGTGCTTGGCATATAACAGTTCGCTTGCTTGCATGGCGCGATTGAATGCCTGATCTGCGATAGACTTTTCTACAAGATGATAATCCAGACTTGAAGCGAGTACTAGCTTCTCAAGATCCTCCAACTTTTCAACATCTATATAAGCAGGGTGTGCTATGATTTCTTGTTTATGAATGGACTTTCCTAACAGGAAAAATCCGAACATTCTTTCGCTGACATACTCATTGCCAATTTTATCGAGTAAAAATTGCTTGTCCTGTGTATAGATTGACGTGTCAATCTGCTTGTCCTCATTCGCGTCAACCCATGGTTCCAGTCCAGCCTTTGAAGGGTCAATTTCAATCAATCGGCTAAATGCAGTTTCAGCCTGTTGACGATGACCTGAAAAGAATGCAGCATGTGCTAGCCAAAAGAAGAATCCTGCATCTCCTTCAAATCCTTTTTTCTGAATGCTACGCAACCAGTAGTACGCTTCCTTATGATTACCAATCAGAGCAAAAGTAGCTCCCAATTTGTAGCGATTTTCAAACTGATATGGACGTATTTTCACTAGCAATTCTGTGAGGGGCAGTAATTTCTCCTGATCCCCTTCGTAGTAATAGAAAACAGCAAGATTGCATAATGCATGGACATTGCCTTGGTCTTTTCGCAACACGTCGTACAACAATTCACGGGCATCCGACGTTTCACCTCTATAAAAATAAGCAAGTGCCAAGTTATTAAAAGAAGACCAGGATTCAGGATAATCCACAACGATGTCTTCTAAGACTGAGACCGCTTTGTCAAACTCTCCAGTTTCCATTAACCGTCTTGCTTTTTCTTGTAACAAGTGAACTTCTTCGTCTCCCGGTTCTTCGTCCGATAAAAATGCAGCTTCTTGTTCAGCAAACTCGATAATCTCTTTTGCTTCTTCTGAAAGTTCCCCTTCAGGCGCCACGTTCATATATTTTTCTGCAAACATTTTCGCTTCACGTAATAGACCCAGATGTGCATGAATTTCTGCAAGATAGAAAATCACATCGCCATCTGTCGGTTCCAATTCGTACGCTTGAATTAGTAAATCCAGCGCTTCTTCAAAACGTCCTTCTTCCATCACCATAATTCCATATTGCATGACAATTTGATGATCATCAGGATTCAGTTCCACCGCTCGTTTCAAATATTTCAAAGCTTCCGGAAATTGTTCTTTCTGGATTTCCGCAAGGGCCCGTTCATAGTAAAAATCGCCGTCTGGGACAAATGAAATAATATTATTGTTTTTGTTGTACTCGTTTTTATCCAAACAGATTCCTCCGATAAAAAACAAGAAGGAACGAGGGAAACGCTCCTTCTTGCAATATGACTACAGTATACCATAACTCTTTTGTACAATCTTAAACCTTAAGTTTGTTTTCGTTCCGTTCTGCAACCTGATCAGCTGTGTAAATAATACGAACAGGGTTCCCTCCTGCAAATGCACCCGCCGGGATATCTCGATTCACCAACGAAGCTGCAGAAACTACAGCTCCATCACCGATAGTAATGCCTGGTAATATTGTGGAGTTTGCACCGATCATGACTTCGTCACCAATGACCACGTTCCCAATCCGATACTCATCTATTAGGTATTCGTGAGCCAGGATAGTGGAGTTGAACCCTATAACGGAATTGCTCCCTACCTGAATGCGTTCGGGAAACATTACATCAGGAAAGACCATAAGAGCAAATGCGGTACGCTGTCCGACCTCCATCCGCAAGAATGTTCTATATAACCAGTTCTTCACTTTGAATGACGGTGTATAGCGAGCAATTTGTATGACAACAAAGTTTTTCATGACTTTAAAAATTGATACCGATTTGTACAAGTTCCAAAGTGAGTTTCCTTCACCCTTTACACGAAAACGCTCCGTCTTTCTCATTTGCCCTTCACACCTACAAGTTCGTATAAATCTGAAATGTGGGTCAACATATAGTCTGGGTTAAAAGTCGAAAGAAATTCAGAACCTTTTGCAGACCAAGCAACAGCAGCTGTACGAACCCCAGCATTTTTCCCACCTTCAATGTCGTGGAAGTTATCGCCAACCATTAGGACTTCTTCTTTTGAAGCATTCAACCGGTCCATCGCAAGTAAAAGTGGTTCAGGATCTGGTTTGGGACGTTGTACGTCGTCTAATCCAACTATAGTTTCAAATAAGTGTGTGATGCCAATTAAATCTAACCCTTTATGAACCATGTCATTTCTTTTCGTCGACACAATCGCCATTCGGATGCCACTGTTAGCTAATTGGGTCAATACTTCCGTAACTCCATCAAACTCATCCACTAATCGGTCATGGTTCGCAAGGTTCCATTCACGATATTCCTGAATCATCCCTTCTGTCTTGGAAGGGTCCATCCCATTAAATGTCTCTGCTAAAGTAGGTCCTAAAAAAGGCAAAATATCTATTCGTGTATATTTTCCCGGGTAATGTTTGCCGAGTAATTGTTCAAATGATTGCATGATTAGTTCGTTCGTATCAAGTAAAGTACCGTCCAAATCGAACAGTATCGTTGTAATTGGCTTATCCATTGAAAACAGTAGCCTCCTTTTCCAGTTTCTCGTTCAGCTTTTGTCTCCAGAAAAACGCGACTGCAATCGTCAGAACGAATGCGGTTATAACGCGGATCAGGAGCAGTGGCCAGACCGCGATACCTAATGGGATGAATAATAACGTATCTTCGACGACTGCGTGACATGCGACAAGGAATATGAACGATAGTGTTGCATCCCTGTTACTAACACCGTCTTCTTGAACCGCCTGGATCATTACACCTGCACCATATGCTAAACCTATGACAAGTCCCGCCACTAACGTTAACGAAGCGTTCGGCTGTACACCAATAAGTTTAGTAACTGGTGAAAATTTAGAGGAGAACTTCTCTAAGTAATTTCGGTCTTTCAAGAATTGGACAACGAGCATCAACGGGATAACAATGAGAGCGAGTTGCAAGACTCCAAAAGATGCTTTTTGCAGCCCCAATAAGAAAATATCAAACCAGCCGTCAGGAACTATAGCCGTTTCAGGAGCAATCCCATATTTCGCGATTTCTCCACCGCCTTGCCAAACGAGGTTAATGACAATCCCGGATAACGCTGCCAAACCGAAACGCACCACCAACACAATCCATAGTTTGACGCCCACTTTCAACGCAACCCCAGTTTCGATGAACAGGTTGTGTGAAAAACTAAGCATCATCGCAATGATAAACACTTCTTTCACCGTCAAGTCGAGCGATAAGATTCCAGCGATTCCGGCGTACAAGTTCAATGCATTTCCGAGGACTAGCGGGATTGCCGCTTCTCCACTCAATCCAAAAAGATTCATGAATGGAGAAATCAGCTTAACTATCCAAGGCAATATAGGAGTATGTTGTAAAATTACTACAAGAATCGTGATGGGGAAAATAATTTTCCCCAGTGACCAAGTTGTTTTTAATCCCGCTCCTAACCCATTCTTGAGCGTCGCCATATTATCATTATTTGTCATTATACCTCACATCCGTTTTCATAATGAACCTGCGGTAGATGAGTAGCCCCAGTGCAATGACCACTCCCAAAATAGATACGACTTGTGCTGCACGGAGATCCCCTCCATACAAACTATCCGTTCTCATTCCTTCGATGAAGAAACGTCCAACTGAATACCAAATGATATAGAAGAAGAAGATTTCTCCACGTTTCAAGTTGACTCTTCGCAACAATAGGATGATCGCAAGACCCACGAGATTCCACACGGATTCATACAAAAACGTAGGATGATAGGTAACACCATCAATCGTCATCTGATTCATGATCCAATCAGGAATGATGTTATTTTCGAGGAAAGACTGAGACACTGGACCGCCATGTGCTTCTTGGTTCATGAAATTGCCCCAACGCCCGATAATTTGACCGATGAGTAGACCAGGTGCTGTAATATCTGCTACTTTCCAGAAAGAAACACCACGTTTTCTAGTGAAGATAGCCGCTGTAATAATCGCTCCGATCAGGGCACCGTGTATGGCGATGCCGCCTTCCCAGATTTTAATAATATCTCCAGGATGATCTTTATAGAAATCCCAAGAAAAGATTACATAGTAAATTCGTGCAGAAATAATGGAGATTGGAACTGCCCAAATGAGCATATCCGTCAAGAAGTCTGGATGCATCTTTTGTTTTACCATTTCTCTTTGAACTAGTAAAAACGCTAAAATGATTCCCGTTGCAATTAAGATTCCATACCAACGGACTTCAAAAGTACCGAACGAAAACGCAACTGGATCGATCGCTAATAATGTATTCATTTACCGGTGAATCCCCTTTTCTTCTGCTGCAGTCGCCTTTTGACTAATCACTGCATCCAGCTTGTTTGTAAATTCTTCAGCTGCATTAATGCCTAACGATTTGAGTCGATAATCCATAGCAGCCACTTCGATAATAACCGATAGATTCCTACCCGGACGAACCGGCACAACTAGCTTCGTCACTTCTGAATCCATGATCTTAAATTTGTCTTCATCGACACCTAGACGATCATACATTTTCTCAGGATCCCATAGTTCCAAGTCGATGATGAGAACAATCCGCTTATCATCTTTTACCGAACTCGCGCCAAATAAGGTCATAATATCAATGATACCCACGCCTCGGATCTCCAACATATGTTGGAGCAAAGGTGGAGGACTTCCGATTAAAATATTTTTTGCCACTTCACGGATTTCAACCGAATCATCTGCAATGAGTCGATGTCCGCGTTTAACAAGTTCGAGAGCTGTCTCACTTTTCCCAACACCACTCTTTCCAGTGATTAACACACCAATCCCATAGACATCCACTAAAACACCATGAAGTGTTTTCATCGGTGCCAGGCGACCCGCAATGAAATTTGTCAACATGCCCGAAAGTCTGGTAGTTGGTATATCGGCACCAAGAACAGATATCCCCATTCTTTCTGCAGCGATTTCAAGCTCCGCTGGTAATGTAACACCATGTGCCAAAACGAATGCAGGTGTGTCCGGTGTGCATAACAAATTCATCCGTTCAACGCGAAGAGCTTCAGGTAGCAATTCAAAAAACGAAATCTCCGTCTTCCCTAACAGTTGGATGCGTGTGCGTGTATAGAAATCAAAATAGCCTGCCATCTCAAGCCCTGGACGGGATATGTCACTTAACTCAATCGTTCTGTCGATTCCACTAGCTCCAGCAAGCAATTCCAAGTCAAACCGTTCCTTAATATCTTTTACCGTGACTCCACCCATCTGATCGGCCACCTCCATCTTCAATTGTCATCTATGCATCATTCTACCATTGTACAATGGATTTTGAACGGTTTTTTGCATCGATGACTTCGCTTGTCTTAAAATTTTTAACCATGAATTAAAAAGCCTTCCCTCGATTAGTAAGAGAGAAGGCTGACTCTATTCATTATTCGTTCTTATCAGGAGAATAACAAACCATGACTGAACCTGTTTTAGATTCAGCAAACAAATGAAGTGTAGAAGGAGAATCCTGTTCATCCTTCTTAAAGTTCATGGAACGATGTAAAAGCTGATCCTGATTGGACGTATTCTCAACATCCGGCAGTTTCAGGTTCAGGCTACCGATGGTTGATGTAATGCTACCTACTAACGATAGCGAGCTAGGTACATACAACTCTATATTTCCCCCAACGCTTTTCACATCTATTTTTTCAGGACATTCATGGGAAGTTGTCACTGAGATAGATCCGTTGAGTGTACGAGCTTGCGTGTCTTTCACTTTCCCATCAATGTAGATGAGTCCGTTCAATGTCTGTGTCTCCAGTTTATGACTTTCAATGCTTAGCAAACGGATTTCTCCATTAAGGGTTTCGATGTCCACTTCTCCCGCTTTAACGTAGCTTAGATTAACTTTTCCGTTAGCTGTCTTTACACGAAGGACATCAGCCTCCAAATTACGGAAATCGAATCCGCCATTCAACAATCGTACTGAAATCTTACGATACGTTTTTTTAGGAACGGTGAGCACTGTATTTACTTGTACCGTTTTGGAATTACTTGAAATTCTAAGTGACTGATCATCAGTTACAAAAATAAGTTTTTCCAAAAACTCCTTCTTTGCTTCTTCTTCAGAACTTGACGTGAAGGTCTTCACTGAAAAGACTGCTGAAATTTCTTCTCCTTCACCCGGGACAATCGATAGTTTACCGTTATCGATATCCACGATGAGTTCTTCCAACTCTTTTACTTCTTTTTGCATTTTGTGTTCAAACGTCGTTGAAGCGCCAAACGGATTATCCATATCGAATTGCTTCACTTTTTGAACTGCACTTTGCATGAATTGCATAAACTGGTCACCGACATTCGTTAAATCCTTACGAACGTCTTCCATGAATTCCTCTGCAGAAGTGCCTGACCAACCAGATTTAGCTTTTCCTTTGGAATGCTCTTCTTTTCCTGACTCAGCAAAAGGGTCTTCTTCTGTTTTTTTCTGTCCATGATCTTGTGTTTTAGCTGGTTCAATATCAATAGAAAAATCAGCAGACTTCTTTGCAGGTTCACTTTGAGATAACGCCTCTAATAGAGTCAAAGCCTCGTCCGTTGAAATCGTTCCATTTTCAAGCATAGTTAAAATGCGTTTTCTTTCGTTTTGCATTTCTTTCGCCTCCTATGTGGAATGATGGTGCATATGATTTGCTTATCTATACGGTTCGTAACCCAAAAAGTTTCATGTTACTGGATTTTCAGCCTGTTCAAGTCTTGCAGTCATACGACCGCGATCCCGATTCAAGATAGGTTTCAAGTACATTCCTGTATAAGATTGTTTATTTTCAGCAACTTGTTCAGGTGTACCAGTAGCGATGATTTGTCCGCCTTTGTCGCCACCTTCGGGTCCAAGGTCAATAATATGATCAACGGTTTTAATGACATCTAGATTGTGTTCTATAACTAACACTGTATTTCCGGAGTCAACAAGTCGCTCCAAAACTTTTAGGAGTTTCGCGATATCATGTACGTGAAGTCCCGTAGTCGGTTCATCCAAAATGTAGAAAGACTTCCCGTTAGACCGTTTGTGAAGTTCCGAAGCAAGTTTTACACGTTGTGCTTCACCGCCAGAAAGCGTTGTCGCAGGCTGCCCTAATTGAACATACCCTAGGCCGACGTCAACTATTGTTTGGAGTTTCCGTTGAATTTTAGGGATGTTTTCAAAGAACTCAGTTGCAGTTTCTGCTGTCATTTCTAGTACATCAGCAATGTTTTTCCCTTTATACGTCACTTCAAGCGTTTCACGGTTATATCGTTTCCCATGACACACATCACAAGGTACGTAGACATCCGGTAGAAAATGCATCTCGATTTTAAGAATCCCATCTCCACGGCACGCTTCACATCGTCCGCCCTTTACATTGAAACTGAATCTTCCTTTTTTGTAACCACGTACTTTCGCTTCGTTCGTCATGGAGAAAACGTCTCTTACATCGTCGAATACACCCGTATAAGTAGCAGGGTTCGAACGAGGTGTTCGCCCAATTGGAGATTGGTCGATTTCAATAACCTTTTCTAATTCTTCCAATCCTTCAACGCTTTTATACGCACCTGGACGTTGTTTTGAACGATTCAACTTTTGCGCCAATATTTTATAAAGTACATTGTTGATAAGTGTACTCTTTCCTGATCCGGAAACACCCGTCACTGCAATGAACTGGCCAAGCGGGAAATCGACATTCACTTTTTTAAGATTGTTTTCAGAAGCGCCTTTTATTATCACTTTCCGACCGTCTGATTTCCGTCGTTCCATCGGCAAAGGAATGTACCGCTTCCCACTCAAATACTGTCCAGTCAACGAGTTTGGATCTGCCATCACTTCTTGTGGTGTTCCAGCAGAAACGATTTCTCCTCCCGCTACACCCGCTCCTGGGCCGATATCGATTAAGTAATCAGCTTCCATCATCGTGTCCTCATCATGCTCCACGACAATGAGTGTGTTCCCAATATCCCTCATACTCTTCAACGTACTGATTAGCCGGTCATTGTCTCTTTGATGAAGTCCAATAGAAGGTTCATCCAAGATATACAGAACGCCCGTTAGACGGGAGCCAATTTGAGTCGCAAGCCGGATTCTTTGCGCTTCTCCACCTGAAAGAGTTCCCGCTGCGCGAGATAGCGTCAAATAATCGAGACCTACATTTACAAGAAAACCGAGTCGCTCGTTAATCTCCCGAAGGATCAGCTCAGCAATTTTTGTATCCTTTTCTGAAAGCTGAAGGTTATCGAAAAACGCCTGAGCTTCGACAATCGATTTCTCTGTCACTTGACCAACGTGGATATTAGCGACTTTTACAGCGAGCGATTCTTGTTTCAATCGGTAGCCCTTGCAAGTTGGACATGGACGTTGCGCCATATACTTCTCCATCTGTTCACGAACATAGTCGGAAGAAGTCTCTCTGAAACGGCGCTCTATATTAGATAATACGCCTTCAAAGTAAATTGCATTATCACGGGTCTGACCAAACTCGTTCGTATATTTAAATCGTATTTTTTCTTCTTTCGAACCGTAAAGAATTTTATCCAAATCATCTGGAGCCAATTCGCTAACAGGACAGTCCATAGAAATTCCGTAATGCTGCGCAACTGTCTTCAGCAGTTCTGGATAGTATTGTGAACTCGTCGGTATCCAAGGGACTATCGCATCCCCTTTTAAGGATAGTGAAGAATCAGGGATGACTAGATCTGGATCTACTTCTAATTTCATACCGAGTCCATCGCAATCCGGACATGCACCAAATGGGCTGTTGAACGAAAACATTCTCGGTTCAAGTTCCCCTATCGAGAACCCACAAATTGGACAGGCATGGTGTTCACTAAATAATAGTTCTTCCCCATCGATTACATCGACAAGTGCTGTTCCTTCCGAAAGGCGAAGAGCCGCTTCAAGTGAGTCACTGAGTCGACCTGCAATACCTTCTTTGATAACGACTCGGTCGACAACGACTTCTATGTTATGTTTTTTGTTTTTGTTGAGTTCGATATTGTCATCTAGATCAAATGTTTCACCATCAATTCGAACACGGACATACCCTTGTTTTTTCAAGTCTTCCAGTAACTTAACATGGGTTCCTTTTCGACCTGAAATTATGGGTGCTAATATTTGAATACGTGTCCGTTCATCCAACTCAAGTACACGGTCTGTCATTTGCTCAACTGTTTGCGAGGTGATTTCAATCCCATGATTCGGACAAATCGGCTTTCCAACACGCGCGTAAAGCAATCTTAAATAGTCGTATACTTCTGTAACGGTACCAACTGTAGAACGCGGATTTCTACTCGTCGTTTTTTGGTCTATCGAAATGGCCGGTGATAGACCTTCTATGAGATCTACGTCAGGTTTGTCCATCTGCCCAAGAAATTGCCGAGCATAAGAAGAGAGAGACTCAACATATCTGCGTTGACCTTCTGCATAAATCGTATCAAAAGCGAGAGATGATTTCCCTGATCCGGAGAGACCTGTCATGACGACTAACTGATCTCTCGGGATCGTCACGTTTATGTTTTTCAAGTTGTGCGCTCGGGCACCTTGTATATAGATTTCAGTATTTTTCATGCCTTCTCACCTTTCCGCTTTCAATTCCAATATTGTATCCCGGAGTTCAGCAGCACGTTCAAAGTCTAGTGCTTTCGCTGATTCTTTCATTTCTTTTTCAAGTGAAGCAAGTAATGTTGTTTTCTCTTCTTTCGTCAACTTCTTACCTTCTGTTACTTTATCCACAAAGGAGATGGATTCTTCAGAAGCTTGTGTCGCTCGGATGACATCGCGAATTCCCTTTTGAATCGTTGTCGGCGTAATATTGTGCTCTTCGTTATAATCCATCTGTATCTCTCTGCGTCGCTGTGTTTCTTCGATTGCTTTGTTCATGGAATCCGTATACCGGTCGGCGTACATGATAACTCGTCCTTCAGAGTTCCGTGCAGCACGTCCAATTGTTTGAATGAGCGCGCGTTCTGAACGTAGGAACCCTTCTTTATCTGCATCCAATATTGTCACGAGTGACACCTCTGGAATATCCAGTCCTTCTCTCAATAAGTTAATGCCTACTAAGACATCATATACACCAAGTCTTAGCTCACGAATGATTTCTATCCGCTCTAAGGTTTTGATTTCAGAGTGAAGGTAGTTCACTTTCACGCCAGCTTCTTTCAAGTAATCCGTCAAGTCTTCAGACATTTTTTTCGTGAGCGTCGTAACAAGCACACGTTCGTTTCGTTTTGCCCGTTCATTGATTTCATCCAATAAATCGTCAATTTGCCCTTCAATTGGACGTATCTCAATAATGGGGTCGAGCAAACCAGTAGGACGAATAATCTGTTCAACCATTTTTGGCGTATGTTCGATTTCATAAGGTCCCGGTGTTGCCGAGACATAAATTGCCTGATTGACATGTTTTTCAAATTCCTCAAACATAAGTGGACGGTTGTCCAATGCGGAAGGAAGACGGAATCCATGCTCAACTAAAACCTTCTTCCTCGCCTGGTCCCCGTTGTACATACCTCGGATTTGTGGAAGCGTCACGTGGCTTTCATCCGCCACAATGAGGAAATCATCAGGGAAATAGTCGATCAATGTATAAGGTGTCTCTCCCGCGTCGCGAAGGGATAGATGACGGGAATAGTTTTCGATTCCTGAACAGAAGCCCATTTCTCGCATCATTTCCAGGTCGTACCGTGTGCGTTGTTCAAGTCGCTGTGCTTCAAGCAGTTTGTCATTTTCTCGAAGTATTTTCAGCTGTTCTTCCAATTCTATTTCTATTCGTTCAATCGCTTTCACCATTTTCGCTTCACCAGTTACGAAGTGGGAATTCGGGAAAATCGCTACGTGTTCGCGTTCACCTAGCACTTCACCTGTCAGTGCATCCACTTCACGTAACCGCTCGATTTCATCTCCAAAAAATTCAATACGGATACAACGTTCGTCTTGAGATGCAGGGAAGATTTCCACGACATCCCCTCGTACACGAAACGTTCCGCGTGTAAAACTCACATCATTGCGCTCATACAAGTTATCCACGAATTTACGTAATAACTGATTCCTATCAATTTCCAGACCAGGGCGTAGTGAAATCATATGGGCACCATATTCTTCAGGTGAACCTAGACCATAAATACATGATACGGAAGCAACAATTAGGACGTCTCTTCGTTCAAAGAGTGATGCCGTCGCTGAGTGACGTAACTTATCTATTTCATCGTTTATACTGGAGTCTTTTTCAATATACGTATCTGTTTGAGGGACATAAGCTTCCGGCTGATAGTAGTCATAAAAACTTACAAAGTATTCAACTGCGTTATTAGGGAAGAACTCTTTGAATTCACTATAGAGTTGACCCGCAAGCGTTTTGTTATGAGCAATGACCAAAGTCGGTTTATTTACCTCGGTTACAACGTTTGAAACGGTAAATGTCTTACCTGTACCTGTTGCCCCTAGTAATGTTTGGTGCTTTTCACCTTTCTCAATACCAGCAACCAACTCTTTGATGGCAGCCGGCTGATCTCCTTGAGGTGTATATGGTGCTTGTAGGCTAAATGTATCTGTCACTGAACGTCACTCCCTAGTATTCCTCTATTGTCTATTTTATCACATTCCCTCTTCATACCAAAGCAAAAAGCGAACGTACGTTTTTTCTCAAAAAAAAACTGTACGCGATTGCGCACAGTTTTAAATCAATCTTTTTCGTCTAATTTACGTAACGAATCAGTCAGTTGCATAAAAGTCGGTTTATCATTACGATCCAGGGCCGCATCAATCTCTTCCAGCAAACGTGTTCGAGTTTGTTCACGGTGGATATGATTAAGAAACAAATCGATGTAGATGTCATTCAGCATTTTTTCCGCTTGCATTGAGGAACTATTCTTTCCCACAGCCTTTAGGAACTCAGCATATGAATAATTATTCTCCATCTTTCTCACCTCGGAACCCTTTTAATTATTGTAACGAATTCTTCCTCCATTTTGCAAGTACTTTTTCGAATATTCCTACTCTTCCTCTTTGTTATTCGATAATCGAATCGTGGCTTCAGAAATGATCAGTACAATTGCACCCATTACAAAAGGTGTTATTGACAGACCATGCATGAGTAAGCCTGCAATTACTATTAGCCCTGCTTGCAACCATTGGACACGCTCCGTCAAACGGAAAATTTCTTTTGGACGTGTCTCTTCTGTATTCGGGAATAACAAATCCATCCGGAATTCATCACCACCACGAAGTGTTTGCAACGTCTGAATCGCCGAGGCGAAGGCTAGTGCCCCAATGAAAATGAATGCCACGATTGGGAATGGGATGAACAACACTCCTAAAATCGATAGCACCGTTAGCCGCAGCCAAAGCCAAAAAGATTCGTCCGTCCGGATAAACGTCCGACGCAGCAAAAAGCTTTGTGCATCTGTACGCTCTACATTTGCATCAGGCATGAATAGACCGAGCCATGACCGCTTACTTATCGACCCCTTTAAATGAGGGACTTCAGTAAAATAGTTGGCAAATCGATAAAAACTCATCATCCGATTTTGCTCGAGTTCGATGAAGTGATTATAAGGAAATGGTTGTACGTTCGCTTTTTTCATCCACAAAGTAGCGTATAGCAAATAGGCAATTGTAATAACAACCAGGATAATCCACTGATCAGTGAGTACTGCATAAAACAATAGTGCGTTCAGTACGAAACGGATGAATCGGTCCCGCCACACTCCTTGTCCTTCGTTAGCTTTCCGATAAAGAAACTCGGTTCGCACACTTGCCCACAAAACAGCAATGATCAATAGAAGTAATAAGCCGAATATCGGTTTACTCCCTATTTCATAAGCACTTAGCATTGGTAGTGCTACGATGAAAACAATGATTGGTAAAGGTAATTTTGAAAAGAACGTCCAACTTAACGCTCGGCTTGTATACGTTGGTAATTCTTTTTCAAGTGGCAGTAAATAGACAGCATCTGCTGGTTTCAGAAGTGTCACTGGTGTCGCTATGAACGTTGAAGCAGCTAGCAACAGGGCGATGATCCGAGCCGCAGGTAAGTCAGCGGGTACATCTTTTAACCATTCACTATAGGAATAGCCTGCTGCTCCTATCGAAAACAGCAACACGATTGCCAAATGTCCCGTGAATACATATTGCAAGTAGCGCTGCAACTCCATCAAATATTTACCGAAACGGTTCCCCCACACTTCACGTAAGCTGTTCATAATCTGCTTCCTCTGTCATCGCAATGTATAAGTCATCCAGTGATGCATCCGGACGTCCGAATGCTTTTCGTAAATCGTCCATCGTTCCGTGTGCCCGCACGCTGCCTTCGTGCAAGAGGATGATCCGATCACAATGTTTTTCAGCAGTCGACAATACGTGTGTCGACATCAAAACCGATGCGCCATTTTCCGTTCTCTGTGTAAGTTGAGCAAGCAATGAGCGAATGCCTAGCGGATCTAGTCCGACAAAGGGTTCGTCAATAATATAGAGTGCAGGCTCAGCAAGAAATGCACACATGATCATGACCTTTTGCCGCATCCCTTTCGAAAAATGAGAAGGATACCATTTTAATCGTTTTTCCATTCGGAACTCTTTCAGTAACGCCGCTGATCTTGCTTCAAATATGTCTTGCGGGAGTCCGTACGCCATAGCGGTAAGTTCTAGATGCTCACGTAGTGTCAGTTCTTCATACAATATTGGCGTTTCAGGAATGTAACTGAATGACTTTCGATACAATTCAGCATCCTCGTCAAACGCGACACCGTTAATTTCAATGGATCCCCCTTGAGGATTCATCAACCCGATAATATGTTTGATGGTTGTACTTTTCCCGGCACCATTTAGTCCAATCAGCCCGACTAATTCACCTTTTTGAATGTTAAATGATACTTCATGTAGAACAGGTTTTCTTGAATAACCGCCTGTTACGTCTTTCAAATCAAGTATTGCCATGCGTCATCCTCCATTCTTCTTATAGTTTACCAAATTTGAAACAACAATGCCTTGTCCAGCTCATGCTGATTATCTGAAAATATGCTACACTAATGACATTCATGAAAGGAAGTGTACAAATGTCCTCTTGTATTTTCTGTAAAATCGTAGCCGGGGAACTCCCTGGAGAAGTTTTGTATGAAGATGAACACGTAATTGCTTTCATGGACATTATGCCAGTTACAAAAGGGCATGTCCTCCTCATCCCTAAAACACATAGGGAAAATGTGTATGACCTGACTTCTGATGAGGCCTCTCATCTGTTTGCAGTTGCTCCTAAAATTGCAAACGCCATTAAGGATACGTTTGAACCTGCGGGTATGAACCTCGTCCAAAATAATGGCGCAGCAGCCGGCCAAGCCGTTTTCCACTTCCATCTGCATTTCGTCCCAAGATACGACGAAACGGATGGGTATCGTCCTACATGGAATCCAAAAACAGAAGAGTTCCCAAGCGAACGGATTCAAGAACTTGCGGGAGACATTAAAAAGATTCTCCAAACAAACGTGTAACGTATCATTTAAAATCCAATCATGTTTCAACTATTCACGACAAGGAAATGAACCAACTAGGAAGGAGTGAGCTATAAATGAAAACATCTACATTTTTTGCAGGACTGGCTGTCGGGTCAGTTGCTGCTGCCATTACAGTTCTTTACTCAACTCCGCAGTCTGGAAGCGAAATGAGAACTTCCGTCGCAACTGCATCTGCCGATATAAAGTCAAAGCTAAAAGACGTGAAAGGTAGAGTCAATGAGTTGAAAGAATCCGTTTCTGATTTTGCAAACGAGAATGTCCAACCTGCGATTGAAGGGGTCAAAGATTCTGTAGGCGGTTGGCGCACTGCGGATGAAGGATCGCGGAACCGGTTAGAAAGCGAGATTCTAGAAATCCAATCTGCCATTGAAGAACTTGAACGTTCTGTTGCTGCACAACAAAATAATTGATAAGACGACAAGAGCATCCTCATTTTGGGGATGTTTTTTTATTTTTCTTTTAGTATTTGAAACGATTTCAATTATTTTTTCAATTCTAACTTTTTTATTTGTTGCTTTCCTGCTATAATGAAAGCATCTATAGAAAAAAGAAAGTAGGTGCTTGCATGTCCGAACAAGAGTATTCCTTTAAGGAAGCAATGATTTACACTCAACGTCTTGCGCAGATGTCCAAAGCGTTGTGGAAAGCTGTAGAAAAAGACTGGCAACAATGGATAAAACCTTATGACTTGAATATTAACGAACATCACATACTTTGGATTGCATATCATCTACAAGGTGCTACGATCTCAGATATCGCAAAATTCGGAGTCATGCATGTATCTACCGCATTCAACTTTTCCAAGAAATTAGAACAACGTGGGTACTTAAAGTTTTTCAAAAAAGAAGACGATCGCCGGAATACATATGTTCTCGTCACAGATCATGGCGAAGATTTAATCAAGAAGATGACCGAAAATTACTTTGTCTCTGATCATTCAATTTTAGATGGGTCCCTTCCCATTAAAAATCTTTACGGAAAGTTCCCTGAGTTTTTGGAAGTCATGTCCGTCATTCGCAATGTGTATGGTGAAGATTTCATGGGAATTTTCGAAAAGGGATTTGAAAGCCTCGGCCAAACTTTTGAAGAAGAAAATGGGCATCTCACAGCGACACCTAGTGAATTGAAACTCGTATCTGGTGAGGATAAATAATTCCCAAATCTCTGCTCAGTCTGCTATGATGGGAAGAGATGTCCAAAGGGGGTATGCACGTGATTTTAATAATAACTGTTCTCTTTTCACTATTCTACTTGTTCCAAATCAACAAAATGACGTTCGCGCTCTGCGAATCACGAGAAATTCCTGAAGAAAAGCAAAATAAAATATATGCAACTGTAAATGTACTGATTACTATCTTAATGTTATCACTTTACGTTGAAGTCTTTTTGAAGGTCTAAATAGCGAAAAGTCCACCCCGTAAAACGGGATGGACTTTTTTCATGTTTTAGTACAGGTAAGCCGCGCCTACAATGATCAATAGAATGAACAGGACAACCAACAATGCGAAACCAGATCCTGCTCCAGTACCTCCAGCATATCCACTCATCGAAGCACCCCCTCTCTTCTTTTGTATCTTATGCGAACCCCTTTTCAATAGTTGGGCGATTATAGTGGGAACCTTTTTGTACTCGATTCGTTTGTATGTTATAGTGACAATTGTTAATTACATTTACAGAGGAGTATCTAAACTATGAAAAAAACAGTACTATCGTTCACGTTGGCAGCATCTGTTCTTGCACTCTCGGCTTGTTCAGGGAATGCTTCTGATGATGAAGCAATCGTTACATCCAAAGATGGAGATATAACAAAGAGTGAATTTTACCAAGAGATGAAAGATTCCGTTGGTGAACAAGCACTGCAAATGATGGTTATTGAAAAGGTCCTCGATTCAAAATATGATGTATCTGACAAAGATGTGCAGGCAGAATACGATGATGTCAAAGAACAGCTTGGCGACAACTTCGATCAATACCTCGCACAACAAGGTCAAACAGCGGACGGTTTCAAAAAAGCACTTAAGCTCAACAAATTGCAAGAAGCCGCGCTTACAGATGGTATTAAGGTAAGCGATGATGAACTTAACAAATATCTAGAACAAAAGAATACAGAAATAAAAGCTAGCCACATCTTGGTTGCAGACGAAGAGAAGGCTAAAGAAGTGAAGAAGAAAGCAGATGCAGGCGAAGATTTCGCGAAACTTGCTAAAGAATACTCAACTGAAGAAGGCGCTGACAAGTCTGGCGGCGAACTTGGATGGTTTGGTGAAGGTAAAATGGTTCCAGAATTCTGGGATGCTGCTGTAGCAATGGAAAAAGGAACAATCAGCGAACCTGTTCAATCTGAGTTCGGATTCCACATCATCAAATTAGAAGACACGCGTAAAGCAGACGACAAAGAGCCTTCTAAAGCAGACAAAGAAAAAGCAAAACAAGAGTTGAAGCTTGCCAAAGCGGATACAAGCAAAATTGTCGACAAAGTTGCGAAGCTTATTAAAGATGCAGACGTGAAAGTAGCAGACAAAGATTTGAAATCTGCATTGGACATGTTTAACCAAAGCAAGCCTGAAGCTAAAGAAGACGGCGCAGATGCACCGGCTGACACTGAAGGCGAAGAGAAGTAATTTTGAATAAGCTACATGGCCTGTCAGACGTTCTGACGGGGCATGTGGCTTTTTTTGTTGGAAAGTTGTTGTGGGTATGAGGGTGTGGAGATTTATGATAAGTTTTTGTGGCATATGATCACTTTCAGAGATTTATGAGCACTTCCCCTCGTTTCACGCCAGAACTCTCCCGTTCCCGCGGCAAGCCCCCGCTCCAATTCGTATCCAAGCTCGTGACCAATCCATCTTTCCCCTCATTCAAAACCAAACCTAATTGGTGTGCTTCGCTTCGCTACGCATTTAGGGATTGAGATTGGGGGAGTTATGATTTCCATCTCAACCCGCTCGTTTCTCGTCAGTACCCGCTCGTTCTCCGTTGCAACCCGACCGTTTCTCGCCAGTACCCGCCCGTTCTCCGTTGCAACCCGACCGTTTCTCGCCAGTACCCGCCCGTTCTCCGCGGCTACCCAATCGTTTCTCGCCAGTACCCGCTCGTTCCCGCGGAAAGCCCCCGCTTCGATTCGTATCCAAGCTCGCGACCAATCCTTCTTTTCCCTCATTCAAAACCAAACCTAATTGGTGTGCTTCGCTTCGCTACGCATTCAGGGATTGAGAGCGAAGGAGTTAGGATTTCCATCTTAACCCGCTCGTTCTGCGTTGCAATCCGCCCGTTCCCCGCCGCAACCCGTGACTTAGTTTCCCGCCAGCACCCGCTCGTTCCCGCGGCAAGTCCATCGCCCCAATTCGTATCCAAGCTCGCGACCAATCCATCTTTTACCTAATTCAAAACCAAACCTAATTGGTGTGCTTCGCTTCGCTACGCATTCAGGGATTGAGAGCGAAGGAGTTAGGATTTCC
>NZ_JBPFDS010000010.1:91803-123814 GCF_059415065.1 Sporosarcina sp. SAFN-010
ATCTTAACCCGCTCGTTTCTCGTCAGTACCCGCTCGTTCCCCGGTGCAACCCGACCGTTTCTCGCCAGTACCCGCCCGTTCTCCGCGGCAACTCGACCGTTTCTCGCCAGTACCCGCTCGTTCCTCAGGGCTACCCGATCGTTTCTCGCCAGTACCCGCTCGTTCCTCAGGGCTACCCGATCGTTTCTCGCAAGAACCCGCTCGTTCAAAGGTTTATGATCACTTCCCAATGTGCATGAGCACTCTCCAATCCTCCAACAAAAAAGGAGCTTCCGAGGAAGCTCCTTTTCATCGTTCTTATTCAAATGTTGGCTTATAGAATGAGCGGTTCTCCAATGGGAAAATGCGTTCCGAGAATTCTCCAGGCTCAGTTTTACTCATCGCTCGGTTCAGCATGTTCATTTTGGCATCGATATTATCGATGTAGTGTAGCATTTCTGCTTCAGGCAACATTGGACGTTTCGGGCTACCCCACTCTTCTTTTCCGTGATGGGAGAGGACCATGTGCTGAAGAAGCATTACTTCTTCTCCGGATACGTCCAACTCATCTGCAGCTTTAGAAATTTCCGTCACCATAATGCTAATATGTCCGAGTAAATTTCCTTCTACTGTGTAGTGAGCTGCAACTGGTCCGGATAATTCGATGACTTTCCCGATATCATGCAAAATCACACCCGAGTACAATAAGTCCTTGTTCAAGGTTGGATACAGATCCGCTACCGCTTTAGCTAGCTTCAACATGGAAACCACATGATCGAGCAATCCTGAAACATAATCATGGTGATTCCGTGTTGCCGCAGGATACATCATGAACGCTTCCTGATGCTTTTTGATCAAATGACGAGTAATTCTTTGAATCTGTGGGTTCTTCATCTCAAAGAAGAATTGCATTAACTCATCCATCAATTCCTCTTTACTTTTTTCAGCAGAAGGAACGAGATCGGACATTGTAATCCCTTCATCTGCTTTCGCAGGGCGAATGCTTTTAATGCGCAGCTGGTTTTTCCCACGATACTCGTGAACTTCCCCGCCTACGCGTACAATAGCAGCTGCAGGGTACAAACGCTCTTGCTCTTCTCCCGTATCCCAAAGCTTTGCTTCCAAGTCGCCACTTTTGTCTTGTAACACTAGTGACATGAATGGACTTCCTTGTTGAGTGACACCTTTTGTGGATTGTTTGACGAACAAAAATAAGTCTACCGGTTCTCCTACTTTATGATCTAATAACTTTTTCATAATGCAACTCCTTCGGGTGAGTTTCCAATTTCGGAAACATTGATAATTTTAGCTTCTGGCCAATGAGGAGCTAGCGTCTCATGGCAAGTAAATACGATAAATTGATGATCTGATGACAATTCCGATATGAGTTGAGTCATGTGGGATAGCCGTTTTGCATCGAAATGGACAAAGGGATCATCCATTATAATTGGAAACGGAGCCTGATCCGCTAACTCACTCGCAAGCGATAGCCGAAGCGCTAAATACGCTTGTTCTTTCGTCGCTTGGCTCAATTCCGCAATCGCAAACGATTGACCATCTTTGCGCATTGCTTGAAATTGTCCGTCTGGATTAATCTCCAGTTGAGCATATTGTCCAGCTGTTAGCTGATGATACATCATATTTGCTCGTGTTAGTACAGCGGGTAACTTTTTCTCTTTCAAATCTCCCATCGTTTGACGAATCGCTTCAGCCGCTACTTGACGACTCGACCAGGATAACGCCAGGGAATTGAACTCCGCTTTTTTGTTTTCATAAAGCTGTTGTGTATGCAGATGGGCATCATCAGAAAGTAACACTTCCGTTTTATGCAGCAAAGCAGCACGTTCATCTGTCAACTCCGAAATTACTTGCTCTGCGGCTACCAATTGTTCTTCAGTTAAGGCAAGTTGTTGCTGGATCCATCCTTCATCATCGCCAAATTCCTCTGCATGATGAAGCGTCTTTAACTGATCATTCAATCCGTCTAAACTCAGTTGTAACGTTTGGATATGTTGCCAACGATCATATGCACCGTAGAATGATTGTTTGTCAGGAACGCCTGCCATCTCGAATAATTGGTGTTCTTGTTCTCGATACGCCTGCAATTCAAGTTTTTTCTCTTCCATCGTTCTTGATAGTTCCTTAACTTGCCGTTCATAAGTTTCGGCTGTGAGCGAGGCATCACGCAGTTTTCGTGCCTCTTGCCTGATTAAAGTATACAGGTCTGCTTCTGGAACTTCACGCTCAAGCACTGTGCGTGCAAACTCAAGATATTCCTCGATCTTCTTATAGGTTTCTTGCCGTTCGTTCAATCTCTCCACTAAGAATCGTTCTGTTTCTTGCAACTGACGTACCAATCGGAACAACTCCGGAATCACTTCAATTCCCGTTGAAGCAGGCAAACCACATTCGATAAGTTGTTCTGTAAGCTGTCTGCGGACGTTCGTTTCTTCTTGAGTCCGGCTAGCTAAATCGCTTCTAAGGGAATCTATGTCCATCGCATAACCATCAGCTGTCATTTTCAACTGCTCCGCTTTTCGGATAAAATCATCCGTCCTCTTGCATAGTTCTTCAAATGCCTCTTCTTTTCCTTCATAAGCTTTTACAAGTGCACTCATTTCTTTCATGCGTTCATCTGATTGCGAAGGGGCTTGCTGCTTTTGCATCAGTCCATAACCACTTACTGCAGCAATAATTATGCCTAATACAGCGATTATCCACTGTTGCTGCAATACCCCGTATCCCGCCACCACAATCGCCGCAGCAAGCAAGATCCATATGATTGTTTTAGAAGATGTCTGCTGTTCTTTTCTTGCAAAGGACACATACGCTTTCGCTTCAGAAAGACGCGCACGTACAGACGGCCACTTTGCTGCTTGCGCTCGTTCATCAGAATTTGGAGCATCAGCATTCAGCCTCTCAAGTTGCTGAACAGTTCTCCCCTGCAACTCTTCGGTACGTTGCAACTCCAACTGAGTGGATTGAACTGCACGTTCTGTTTGCTTTAAGCGTTCTGCCACTTCCTGAAAGCGTTGCTCCTGAGTGAACGAAGTATCTAGTTGCACTAGCCCCTCAACTGCAGAGGACTCAGATGCACCGAGAAGACCAAGTAGCCGCTGTCGCTCCGATGTTAACCGGACAATATCTGACTTAGCACTTACAAGTTCCTGTTGAAGTACTTGCCAATCAGATTCTTTTGCAAGTAATGCTTCTACTGCCACTTCTCGATCTTTTTGACCCTCTTTTTCGAGCTGGTCCTTCACATTCTGTAATTGAAATGAAGCCCTGGCGTGAACCGCTTCTGCTTCATGTTTTTTACTTTCCAACATTTCTTGATCACGTATGCCGTTCGGAGGGAACTCATTCTGACCGAGTTCTTGAATTTCAGTAAGCAACCGTTTTCTGTTTGCAATGATTGGGATTCGTAAGAGAGAGCTCTCAAGCTTTTTCGACTCTGCTTGACAGTTCTGCATCTTACTCCGTTCCAGGATTAGTTGCCTCTCTACTTCTTCCAGTCGAATCACGGCGGGTTCGTATTCATCCACTTTCGCTCTTTGTGTTTTCAGTGTCTCTTCTAGATCTCGGAGTTCTTTTAACAGTACATTCATTTGAGGGTTTTTGCCCGATTTTTTAAACAGCTCCGATTTTTCTTTCTCGAGCCGTTTTTCTAATTGAAGCAACGAATCGATCCCTGTTGTACCCGATGATAGTAACGTGCGGCTTAGCTCATCCGAATCCATATACTCCAAACCTTGTAGCTGAAACAGTGAAAACGAAAAGACCGACTCAAAGGCTGTTCGATCATACTGACGCAAGAGATCATTGAGTTCTGCTTGCCCACCAGTCGTTCCATTTTCGTAACGTATAGTTACATCTCCAGCTGATTTCCCTCGAATTCGCTCTACTTCAACCACACCATACTTTTTATCTCTGAGGACAATTTTCCCACCGTAGCGCGATCCGGTCTTCGGTTCATAACGCAACAGCGCGTTATTTTTTGGTGGAAATCCAAATAACACTTGTAAAATGAATTGATGAATCGTCGTTTTTCCGGCTTCATTCTCTCCGTAAAAGACAGTGACTCCATCCCCTAGCTCAATCGTCACATTGCTTTGACGGCCAAATCCATAGATTGTTATCCTCTCAATCTTCATATCGCGTCACCTCTATTTTCATGTCGAGAGCTCATTTGAAATGAGTTTTCCTGCTTCTCTGCTCAATTCTTCTTTCATTTCGGAGGTTAATGAAGACAAATAAGGTCCCGAGCGTGCATGCTGATAAACATCCTGCAATACCGTTTTCCAATCTTCTTCATCCCAATTGTCCATCTGCTCTTTCACGGATCGAACGAGTGGAGAATCCGGCAAGAGCGCACTCTTTTGGTTCGACTCAAATAATAGCTCAGAGAACCAAGCACTGCGATCCGCTGAATCACGAAGAACTTCTAGCCATTCTTCGTCTGATGAACCGCTGAACAGTTGAGTTGCCTCTGCACCAATGTTAACGTTTCTGATACTAAGAATACTTGCGCCATTCCGCTCAACGACTTCAATCGCAGCATTCTGACATGCAGTCAGCCACTCATTGGCAAGCCCCATTTCCGTGCAATCCATCTTAATCTCATCAAATACAAGAACCGATGTCGGAACGAAGCTTAGTGAGGCAACATTCTCCTCAAGTTCCACTTCGTAAAAGCCTTTCACTCCCTGTTCGTTGCGATGACGACCTTGCAAGTTCCCTGGATAGACGATTGGGGGCTCATTATGTAAAAGTTGACGTTTATGAATATGTCCAAGCGCCCAATACTGATAGCCCTTTTCTATCAACGCTTCTTTTGTAAATGGGGCATAGACGGCGTGCGTTTCTTCCCCTGCGATACTGCCATGAAGCATGCCAATATCAATCGTTCCTAGTTCACGATTCGCTTTCGGGTAGTGTCCAATCATCGCTTCTTTAATGTGACGCTCCTTATAGCTGAACCCATGGATCCGAATACGCTGCCCTCGAACAACAAGTTCTGAGGTTTCCACTTCCGGACCAAATACAGTTACGTTAGCCGGTAATTGGAATCGTGTCCACTTACCTCCGAGATGATCATGGTTCCCATAGGAAATGAACACCGGAATACTAGCTTGTTTCAAACGCTCAAGTCCTTTGACAAATCTCATTTGTGCTCGCAAACTACGATCTTCTCCATCATAGATATCACCTACAATGAGAACAAAATCCGGTGTGGACTGCTCCGCATACTGGATCATTTTTTCATAGGCTGCAAATGTGCTTTCACGAAGTTCAGTCAATCGTGATATCGGCATGTCCGTTATTCCTTTAAATGGACTGTCTAAGTGCAAGTCCGCAGTATGTAGGAATCTAATCATTGATAGTGGACACCTCCTAAAACGAATATTTGTTCTAATTTTACCATATTCCAAGTAGTTACGCGACAGCAATCAAGAGATTTCCACTTGTAAAAACTCCACAAAAAAGCAGAGGATTCGTGCTTTCCTCTGCTTGAACACTCGATGATTCAACTAGTCTTATTCTTTTCCTAACTGAATCGCTTTCTTAATATCCTTCAATGATCGGGATGGACCATACATGAGGACACCGCCACGATAAACACGCGCTCCAAACCATCCTAGTACAAAGATGGTCACAAGCATAATTGCAATCGCAAGAAGTGGTTCCCACATTGGTAAATCCAACATGCCTACCCGTAAAAACATTACCAGTGGTGTGAAGAACGGGAAGAAAGATGCGTACTTCAAGTACACGAGTTCAGGATTCCCTAACCCTGATGCTGCCAATATGAATGCTGCAACAATCATGAGCGTCATCGGCATAATCATCTGCTGGACGTCTTCTGTACGGCTTACGAGAGAGCCTAAAAGAGCTGCTAGCGTCGCGTATAAGAAGTACCCGAGTAAGAAGAACACAACTGCATAGACAAGTGTCATCGGATTAATGTCTGTAAAGTTGAAGAAACTGCCGATCCCCTCAGTCGCTTCTGAAGGAGAAGTTTTAAAGGCGATGAATCCTGCAATTCCGTAAAGCACAATCTGGACAATACCAAGTGTTCCGATTCCGAGTACTTTAGCAAACATATGCTTTACCGGCGATACACTAGAGATCAGAATTTCCATCACTCGGGAGGATTTTTCTGTTGCGACTTCCGTTGCAATCATTCCTGAGTACAGGATGACAGCAAAATAGATTACAAACATGAGGACATACACTAATATACGTGCCTGATTCAACTCATCCTCAGATTTTGCTGAAGCAGAAATATTATTCTTTTCAAAGTTTACTTGTGTAAAAAGAGAATCGACTTGTTCACTCGACAAGGATAGCTCATCAGCTTTGACCCCCGCCTGAACAGTTTGCAGCGCATTGCGCAACGTTTCCGGCAAACTAGTTTCAATGCTACTCAGAGTCGTATACTTTGCCTGGATTGTGTTGGTTTCATCCAAGGATAGCGTCAGAAACGAATCAATATCTTCAGAACGGACTTGTTTCTCCAAATCCTTCTCACTTTCTTCTGTCGACTCCACCGTAATGTCAGACTCATTCGCTTGAAGGACTGCTGCGAGTGGGTCATCAAGTTGCCCACTCGCGTCGATTACTTTAAGTGTTGTGGGCTCGTCACCACCAATCCCATCAATCGAATCGAGAATTCTTGGTAAGTTTGACAGTAAAAAGATACCCGCTACCACTAGTACTGTCGTAATGACGAATGACTTCGTCTTTGCTTTCGTCATAAATGCTTGTTTGAATATAATCCAGAATTCACGCATGTTCCTTCCCCACCTTTGCAATGAAGATATCTTGAAGTGTCGGTTCTTCGATTTCAAATTGTCGGACAGGTCCAGCTTTTAACGCTTCCGTCAGAAGTAGTTCTGCTGTTTCGTCAGAATCTACCTGATAAACTGCACCTTCGACCGTTGGTTTTACAGAATTCACGCCTGGAAGTCCAGCAAGTGCATCCAGTTTATAATCTGAACGGATGCGTACATTTTGTTTTCCAAATGAGCGTTTCACTTCTTTCAATGTCCCACTGACAATTTGCTTGCCCTGATCAATAATGCTGAATTGCTCACATAATTCTTCCACATGATCCATGCGGTGACTGGAAAAAACAATCGTCGCTCCGCTATTTCGAATATCAAGAATCGCTTTTTTCAACATCTCCACGTTTACTGGGTCTAGCCCTGAGAAGGGTTCATCCAAAATAATTAGTTTCGGCTTATGTAAAAGAGCTGCAATCACTTGGATTTTCTGCTGATTACCTTTTGACAGTTCCTCCACTTTTTTGTTCAAATACTGCGGAACTTCAAAACGATCAAGCCACCCGCCAATTTCCCGTTTTGCATCGGACCGTTTCATACCTCGCAGCTCCGCTAAAAAGAGCAGCTGTTCTTCGACTTTCATTTTCGGATACAGTCCGCGCTCCTCAGGTAGATAGCCGATATGAGGGCTCGTCGCATAAGAAATCGGTTTCCCATTCCAAGTAATACGTCCTTCGTTCGGTGTCAGAAGTCCGAGAATCATTCGAAATGTCGTCGTTTTGCCCGCGCCGTTCGCCCCTAAGAAACCATACATTGCTCCTTCTCCAACTGTTAACGAAAGGTCATTCACAGCTGTGAAGTCACCGAATCGTTTTGTCACGTGTTCAATTTGTAATGACATGATTGTACTCCCCCTTATTTCTCTATACTAAAGATTACGTTTTACAACTCAATCCGTTTCAATATTTCGCAATCTCTTAGACTATTTCAATACTTATCTTATAGTTTTCTGTTATAGATAAGAACAGCTACAAAATACGTAATTAATCCAATCGCATACAAACTTGCTAATAACATAGATGCGAGCGTCCATCCCTCTATTATTAAAACTGCTATAGCGAGGAGATAAGACAGTCCAACGAAAGTAATCCATGAAACCGTTCTTGCTTTGACATGAACTTTTTCATATCGTTCATCGAATAATCGATTTTTCTTGCCTCTTCGCCAAAATATCAAAGCAATGATTGAAACAACTCCGAAACCTACAATGAAACCAGAAGCGGTTGACATCCAATCCATTCAAATTCCCCTTTTCTACTTTTCTTCCGTTTCATCCGGATCAAATATCATTTCAATTGGGCGATTGAACAACTTGGAAATTTTAAACGCTAGGATAAGCGATGGATTGTACCTACCTTTTTCCAGAGAGATAATCGTCTGACGAGATACTTCCAAACTTTCAGAAAGTTCATCTTGCGTAAGACCCATTTCCATTCGGATCTCTCTTATCAAGTTTTTCACTCAACGGGTCCCCTCCCTTCCCATCTATAAATAATAACAAGGGATCTCATTCAGTAGTAAAGGTACCTTTACGTAAAGCGTACTTTACAAACCTTACAATGTCAAGCAACATTTACATTCCATTTGCGCAGTAGTAAAAAGACAGCACCTAATTGAAGTAATCACTTCTAAATAGATACTGTCTTAAACTATCTGTTCGGTATGCATAATATTCTATATTAGTTGAATTAAGCATTCCTTTGGTAATGAATCACTATTCATTTAAGGTAAGAAACGTGTATACTAGAGGAAACGGATTGGAGTGGATGATTGTGAGGACGTATAAATTGACGGCGTATGAAAAGGATGGAAAAATGATTGCGGATGAAACATTTACTGCTGATACAGACGAGGCAGCGAAAGTGAAAGGACAAACGTTGCTGGAAGAGCAAAACCTGCTCAATCAGACCCATCGCCTCGCTTCACCTGCAGGTAAATTATTGTTGTTTCATGTTTAAAGCGTTTTCCGATACAGTGTGCTATTCTGTAAACAATCAGTTAGGAGGCGCATACCATGAAGATTGCTTTAATTGCCCACGATGAAAAAAAAGACGAAATGGTAAACTTCACGATTGCCTATGAATCGATATTTGAAAATTATACGCTTTACGCTACAGGAACTACTGGGAAAAGAATTATGGAAGAGACTAAACTACAAGTGAATCGTATGAATTCTGGGCCACTTGGCGGAGATCAGCAAATTGGTGCGATGATTGCTACTGGAGAATTGGATCTCATCCTATTTTTCCGGGATCCATTGACAGCACAACCTCATGAACCAGATGTCAGTGCGTTGTTACGTCTTTGCGATGTATATGGCATTCCACTTGCAACAAACATTGCGACGGCTGAACTGCTCATTCGCTCCATTGAAAAAGGCTATTTTCAATGGCGGGATACTGTAAATAAATACAAACAAAAGACGCTTGCCCGCTTTGACCGCGGATAAGCGTCTTTTTTCAATTTATAGATAGGTTTTGATAGCCCGCTGCAGTGTACCAAGCGTTTTGGTTTCTCCGTCTAATCGAATACCGAGCGTCGCCATTTTTCGGACGACATCCGGCCGGAGTCCCGTGATGACTGTCTGGCAGCCCATCAGTTTGGTGCTTTCAATGACTTTACTTAAATTATCTATAACTTCATGTTCCATATCTGAAATTCCCGATAAATCAAGGATGAGCGTTTGTATGTGATGACTGCTAATTTCATTCAATACTTTTTCTTGGATGACTGTCGTTCTATAATAGTCGAGCATTCCAATTAGCGGCAAAATACTAGTTGTTGGAGTAATGGGGATAATCGGAACGGACAAGTTTTCTACAAGATTCTTTTGAGCTTTAATTTCCTGATCTTTGTAGGATGAATAGCTAATGAAAAATTCATTTAAAAAATGATCTAATCGTGAATTTATCTTTTTTTCAAGTGCAAAGAATTCTTTCACTGTAAACTCTTTTGTTTTCGCTTGTATGTACTCTTGTATAAAGTCCCACAACGTACGGCGGATTGCAGAAACCCATTCTAGTTTGAACGCAAGTGTTAAAGCATGTCTCGCCCACGCAACCCCTTCGACTTTAGCAAAAGACTCCAGTTCATCTTTCTTTGCTTCAATGACAAAGGCAACAAGCTTATGTGCATTTTCAATCAAGTCAATATTACCGATTCGAAGAATTTCTTCGATTTTATCATTGACGGTTGCCGCCTGCATTAAAAGTTCTCGCTCGAAATTATCCCTATTGTCAATCATAAACTGTTTTACTTTTGGACTAACATGATCATTAGACATGCTGTTGCCTCCTTAACTGACTTGAATATACACAAACACTAGTATTACTTCCCTTTTTCTACATATTGAAACCTTTTACAACAGTTTTACGCAAAAGTAAAACCGACAGTCAGCTAAATGAGATGCCGGTTTTGTTTGATTAGTTCCCTGAGAAAACAGGTTGTCGTTTTTCCACAAATGCACGAATGCCCTCTAAATGATCTGCCGTGTTTCGCATCGCCACTTGAGATTCGCTTTCCAACTGAAGCACTTGCTCAAGCTCTGTTCGCTTACTTTCATGCAAAATTCTTTTAGAAGCAATCATTGCAGATATCGGTGACCTGAGCAATCCATTGGCAAGTTGACTTGCGGCTACTTCTGCTTGTCCATTTGGAACGAGTTCATCGACAAGACCTGCTGCTTTTGCTGTCTTCCCATCGATGACTTCTCCACCCCAAATCATTTTCTTCGCATTCGTGGTACCAATACGTTCTTTCAAGAAGAAATGCCCACCGCCATCTGGCACGAGCCCGATGCCGATAAAGTTCATAGCCAGTTTACTGTTTTCCTCAGCAACTAGGATATCGCATCCAAGTGCTAGACTGAAACCAAGTCCAGCAGCGGAACCATGAATGACAGCGATCGTGATTTGTGGTAGCAAGTAGAGTGTCTTTGCTAGGCGTGTAATGTGTTGCATGACATCTCCCATATCCATCGGTGACTCAGGATCGATCATTTTTTTAATATCTCCACCTGCTGAAAACGTTCGACCTGCTCCTTTGATGAGTAACACCTGTATTGAATGATTAGACTTAAGCTCCTCAAAAGCATCTGCTAATTCCTTCATCATCACATCGTCCATCGCATTCATCGAATTCGGTCGATTTAATGTAAGCGTCGCAATCCGATCTTCTTTTGTAAGTTCTATTGTTTGATACATGATAACTCCCCTTTTCCCTATTAATTTTACTGGCAGCTAAACTGAATAGCCATTCATTAATCTAATTCGGGGTAAAGGTGAAAACTCCTTTATTTTGAAACAGGTTGTGGAAAGATCTCATCCAGCAACTCTAACTTTCTTTCAATGGATTCTTGGTACGATAAGATATAAGCGGCTGGATCTTTTGGGTTATGGAATTGTGTAATCCGGCCAGTCTTCGGGTCACGGAACTTACTAGAGGCGCCGCAACCAATTCCGATAATGGACTGCACTTCTTCCATGATCATAATATTATAGATGCTTTCTTCACCCGGCTTTGAATACCCTACGTTCTCCAGATTCCCAAGAATGTTTTTCTGGCGATATAAATAATACGGGACATATCCATTTGCTTCGGTCCACTGTTCGCCAAGCTTCATCATTTTCTCAGCAGTCGGGCGATCAGCCACTTCGTATTTCTTCTTATTCCGTGTCATTTCGGAAGCGCGTTTAAAAGAAAGTGTGTGAATCGTCAACGACTCTGGCTGAAGTTTTTCCGTTTCTTGCAGCGAATGACTGAACTCTTCAATACCTTCGTTTGGCAGTCCGATGATTAAATCCATATTAATGTTATTCATGCCCATGGAACGGGACAGCTTAAATTTGTCGATTGTTTCTTGAACTGTATGATGACGACCGATTGCCTTCAGCGTTTCGTCTGTATACGATTGTGGATTCACACTAATCCGGTCGATACCAAACTTTTTGAGCACATCAATTTTAGCGGGAGTAATCGTATCCGGTCGCCCTGCTTCTACCGTCACTTCCCGTACTTCTTTCATGAACGGGAAAGACTCAATCATGACTTGATACAGCGCGTCCATTTCTTCTGCTTCAATGGATGTTGGCGTACCGCCGCCAAAATAGATCGTTGTCACTTTGACATTCCGTTCAGTAAGCCATTCTCCGAGTTGCCGAATTTCTTCGTGTAAGCCATCTAAAAACGTCTCTACACGGCCGCTTTTACGATGGATCGCGTACGCAGGAAACGTACAATACGCACACTTTGTCGGACAAAACGGGATACCGATGTAGATACTCACTTCTTCTTGAACTTTGTAAAGGTCCGGTACAGCTTTCAACTGAATGTCGGTGATTGTCTCAAGCAAGTTCACTTTTCGTTCGGACACACGGTGTTTATCCATTAACAGTTTCTTTACGTCGTGCGCGTTATGACCTTCCTGGCGATACTTATGGTAAAGTTTCGTCGGACGAATCCCCGTCAATATGCCCCACTCTTGGTTCATGCCCGTAAAGGATTCCAGAACTTCCAATAATACATGCGAATAGAGCCTCTTCCATTGGCGGTTCTGATCTTTTTCATTGCCGCCTTCAGCATTCTCTTTGAACTCCGCATGGTAGGTTTTTTCTTGAACCGTAAGCTCCGCTGTAACTATCAGGAGGTCTCCTTCCTGACTTTCTTGGAAGCGTAAATCGAGCTCTCCGGTTTCTTCTTTCTTAGCAATTTTTGTTTCCTCAAAAAACAGATTGGAGAGATGGATGAACATCCGTACCCAATCTTCTTTAAAATCGCCGTGAAGTGCGATAGTTTTCATAGCTAGCCCAACTTTCTCATGGATCTAAATGATCCGATTGTCTGTGATACTCAGTATAGCAAACCACGAAAAGAAAAAACCAGCCTCATTGGGCTGGTTTTGGTGTCAATTCATTGTCTCGTAAATTTCTTGAACAGGTTTCATGAGAATCCGGTTAATTTCTTCGATGACTCCGCTTAGCTTCATTTCCGCTTCTAGCATTGCCATGATTTTCGGATTTTGTTGTGAAAGTTGAGCTGTTTTTTGAGCATGCTCTAATTCGTCCGGCTGAATTTCTTCACCAGCCATTTGCTTTTGCTGCAACGTAACTTGGATTTCACGGAAATTGCGGAACATTTCAAGTGCTTCGGGGTCCGCCTTGACGTTTTCGATCGCCTCTTTAACCGCTAAAAATTCATCTGTCGTACGTAGTGATTCTTCCAACTTATTAATGTCATCATAAATATTGACTGCCATGTAAAATTCCCCCTAAGTAAGATTTGTAAAGTATACAATGAGTCCTTGCACAATTCCAATCATACCACCTAATAGGGCGCCAAGGACGGTAATCATTTTAAACTCACGTTTTGAAATCCCCAATACAAGATCTTCAAGTACTGAAACTGGGAATGTGTCTACTTGTTCTTTCACAATTTGGTCTAGCTTTAATCTTTTCAGGGACTGTTCCAATTGGATCTCTGCTTGTGTGAATGCAAACTCGATGACTTTAGGTGTTAAGTTTGTTGCAGTCCACGCAGCTCCAGAAGACCAGTAATAGTGAATCGGTTGCGCGAGTCGATTAGAAACATCCAATTCCTTAAGCAAATAGTTACGCAACGTGACACCAAGGCCATCCCAGTCAAAACCACCTACTAGTTCTTCCATAGGTCTCTGCTTCAATTTGTTCCATTCTTTCGTAAGCATCGTTTCAATAAGTTGTGTGGTCCCAGGTGCGGCGATGAATTTCTTCGCTTCCCGTTGTACCTTTTCAACGAGCGAGTTCGAGTCTCCGAAAAACATATTGACCATTCCGCCAAGTGTCCCTTTTGACCCTAGGAAATCTGTGATCAATCGTTGAAACATCACTTTCCCTTCATAAGAATCCACGAATTGATCCGCTCGATTCAAAACATAAGAAGTCACTGTTGGAATATGAGTTTCTGCTTCCAACAACCATTTCTCAGGAACCTTTTCTTCTACAGTTCCCGATAAGATTGCATGTTTTGCTCTATCAAATCGAGCGTCAATAAGTGTAGCAGTTTTTCGTTCCAGAACTAGATCGAGATCGGAAACCCCTGCGAGCTCAAACCACTCTGCAATCGTTCGCTCGGAGTGGAATACTTCCTTCTCCAATCGACTTTGAACGAATTGTTCTGCTTTGGCTGCCATGTCAGGAGTTAATAGGCGCTTTCGAAATGTATCAGGTGTCAGTAAATAATTTGTTACGGTACGTCCTAGTTGTACAGCAAGTTCATCACGTCGTTTCGGGATAAGTCCCGGGGTAAATGGAACCCGCCAACTGCCGATATATTTTGCCTCGTGAGGTCGAAATAACATCTTGATAGCCAGGTGGTTCGTGAAGCCCCCGATTACTGCTCCGATGAGTGCCATGAACAAAAGAATCCATAAAAATTCCAATCGCTTCACCTTTTCCTGTTCGATTTCTTTCATCTTATAACAGAACACCATGGTTAACCAACTAATTAGGCTGTCTGTCCTGTATAAAAACCGGCTGAATTTGATGTGAAAATCCAGTATGATGAACAGTATAGATGTGCTCCTAAGATAGAAAGGATGATTTTATGGAACGAACTGTACAAGACGCACTCGGAAGATCCGTAACTTACACCTATCCACCGAAACGAATTATTTCCCTTTGTCCTGGCATTACAGACACCTTATTTGCATTAGATTTGCAAGAAGAAATTGTGGGAAGAACCCGCTTTTGCATTCATCCTTCTCCAGCAGTATTGGATGTAAAAGCCGTTGCTGGTACGAAAGATATAAAATTAGATGCCATTTTACAATTGAAGCCGGACCTGATCATCGCAGAGAAGGAAGAAAATACGAAAGAAATTGTAGAAGCGCTTGAACAACACCTCCCAGTTTACGTAGCGGAAGTACAATGCGTGCAAGAGGCGTATTCGATGATTGAAGACATTGGAGACGTAACCGATCGGCGGAAGGAAGCTCAAAGCTTGATATCTGAAATTCAAGCCGGATTCCATTCTCTTCAAGGGCTAACCTCAGGAAGTGCCATGTATGTCATTTGGAAAAAACCTTATATGGCAGCTGGACGTACAACCTATATCGACTCACTACTTGAAACACTCGGTTTTTCCAATCCAATCCGTGTATTACCTGGAAGATATCCAGAACTTACGACTCATGATTTTCAGTCCGCCAATCCAGACTTGGTACTTTTAGCTTCAGAACCATATCCTTTTAAAGAAAAACATGTTCCTGAATTTCAAGAAATGCTTCCGAATGCTACGATATTACCTATAGACGGGGAGATGTTTTGGTACGGTCCTAGAATGCTGGAAGCCACGTCTTACTTCAAAGAATGGCTTAGTAAAGCCACTCTTTGAAGGTCAAAAAACAATTATAATTTTCCCATTAATTACTACAAGGCAACATATTTACACATATCATTTTTAGTGCTATAGTTGTCCTATCGACATAACTTTTATCATGGAATCTGAAATTCCGACAGGGCTTTTAGTAATGAACCTTCTCTTTCCATCGATACTCTGTCGAATGACATTTTGACAGTGCGCTGTCTCTCAAACTTTGCATTTCTGATTGGCCTCAGGAATTCATTTAGCATCATATACATACAAAAACCACCTTCCGCATTTTTACGAAGGGTGGTTTTTGTCAGTTCAAGGCAGTGCATTGTAAATAGTGGACATTCGGATTGCATGCTCCATTTCATCATGAAGTGCAATGAACAGAGGATTATATGCCTCTTCAATCGGAATGGTCAACAACATTTCCTTATACGTTTCAATGTCCTCCAATTCATCGACAAGCGCTTTCTGCACACATTGTTTGGCATCATAGCAAGGAACAGGACGTTTCGGATTAGGCACAAACGATCCAGTCAGCATATAATGGAGCTGTTGAAACATTTCGTAATGACTTTTCTCGTCTTCATATGCATGGCGGACAAAATCTTTCCACATCGGTTCTTTTAACTGGTCATGCAGAGACTTGTAAAAAAAGTAGGCTTTGTATTCATCATGAATGGCTTGCTTTAGTTTTGAGACAAACACGTCTCGCCCTCCTAAATAGTTTACTTTAACTATATGCAGAGGTGAATTGAATCATGAAAGGGGTAAATGATATGTTACAGCATTTTCGAGTACAGCCCATGTTTGAAGGTGGACAACTGCCCGGTTGGACGTTTTCATTCCAGCAAGGTTCTGAGCGATTTACAGGAGATTATATGCCTGATGGAACCATTAAGTGGACAAAATCCACACCTAATGATGAAGAATCCGTAAAAAAAATGGTACACGAGCTCATGACCTTTCACGTGTATGAATAAGGAGCTCGTTTATGCACAGACTATCTGTATTAATTAATTTTGGAGGGAATGTGCATGGAAGAAAAGACTCCTGAACAATTGGCAAAAGAAAAACAACAATTGTATGTTGAAAATCAAAAAACAGAAAATGTTTTTGAAGACAAAGATCGTATGACCGATGAACAAAACGCTTGGAAAGAAACGCAGCCTAAGCGGATGTAGCTGTCGGATTAATAATGACAAAAAGTAAAGGGCTAGTCTAAAAGGGGTTATTTTCCTCTTGGACTAGCCTTTTTCTCATTAAATCAGCCATAAAACGGGGTTGATTTTCGTTTCAGGCGGACGCTTTCCAAGGGGCTTGATTTCAGCCGCTTCCTTCGCTTTGCTCAGTCCAGGGTCTTCAATCTTCGCTTATCCCTTCGGAGTCGCCGCCTTACACTACAATCAACGGATAATATTTTAGATAACGAATGTTAAATAATGTATCCACCATAATTAGTCTTCAGATAGTTTTTGTTTGCCAATCACTACATAGTAATAAATCGAAGAAATTACATAGAGCGCTGCTGTGATACTAAATGCGATGGCATAGCCCCAATAAAAACCACGTGCTACAACGAGGCCAGTTGCAATCGGGGCCATCGACGCCCAACCTAATTGGAATACGGTTTGGTTCATCGAGTTCGCGAGTCCCCTATACTTATCTGAAACGAGTTCCATCGCAACAGCACTTTGTATCGGATTCCCTGCATTCATAAGCGCTTGGCGGAGTAGAAACCCAAGAGATGCCAGTATTAGTGAATTTGTAAATCCTGTGAGTAATAAGAATGGGATTGAAAGCAACTGAAAAAGAATGAGTGCCTTCACTTTACCAACTTTTTTTACAAGCATGGGGCCAATAAGCACCGCCACTGCAGTCATAGCAGATCCAAGAGATAGTATCAGTCCTATATACGAGTTGGAAGCACTGAAACGATTGGCAAAGTATAAGTTTAAGTAAGGAACCACAAGACCCGAACCGATTCCAATCAGCAATCCTGCGAACGAAAAGTGAAGAATGAGGATGAAGTTCTTTTTGAAACTTGTATCCCTCGTTTCCTCGGGAGTTGCTTTAATTTCCTTTGGAGTTGTTTCACGCACTTGTACTGGAATGGGCGGTTTGTCTTTCAAGGCGAACAAGGGTGGAAGCCCTAACGCAAATACCCCTGCGCCAACATATAACGACCATCGAATTGCATCCACTGCTCCCATATTAAAGAACAGTTGCAACCCATCTGCTAGCAATCCCCCTGCAAGACTTCCGATCACCTGAGAAACAGTGATGAGTGCAAACTGGATGCTGAATAGTTTGACCCTTTCAGATGGAGCTGAGTTTTCAGCAAGAAATGGAATACCCGATACTTGCACAAACGCCATGAAAACTCCTGTGAGTGAGGATACGAATATAATGGGTTCTTCCATTACGGTTGCACTTCTCCAAAACAGAGTGACGACCGTAATGGCCGCTCCCCCTGTAATCATCCACTTGCGACCAAATTTATCGCTTAAAAATCCAGCAGGAACGAGCATGATAGCTGTAGCCAGCGCTGTCATGGAAATCACTTTTCCATTTACGGTTTCAGGCATTCCGAGTTCACGAATATACAAATTGTACATAACCATAAAGGCGCCAAGTCCGATTTGAATGAAGATATTAGCAAGCAAGAAGAATTTCACGTTTCGATTATACAATAAGATCGTTTTTTTCCAATCATGAATCAGGTTCAAGGGAACCCCTACTTTCTTATCCGGAATTTTCGATACTCTAAATATATGGTTTTTCGGGTATGTACGCAATACTTTTTCGAATTATGAAATATATGGACAAGGGGTTGTGCTAGAGTTCATTTCTCTAAATTTCCGATTCCATGATTGAAATTGCCGATTTCCGTCTTCATATTGCCGATACTTGCTTACGAGTTTCCGATTCACTCCACCATAATGCTGATTCCTCTTCCTCGTATACTCCCCAAAAAGCTCATAAAAAAAAGCCGAAGCTCATTGGCTTCGACTTTTTCAATATTAAACAGAAATCCCTGATTGCAACTTATACATTTGTGCATATTGTCCGTCGAGCAGCACTAATTCATCATGCGTTCCGCTTTCAACGATTTCACCGCGATCTAACACCAAAATCTTATCTGCGTTTTTAATCGTTGAAAGTCTGTGAGCAATGATGAACGTCGTACGTCCCTTTTTCAATACGTCCATCGCATGCTGAATAATTTCCTCCGTCTCTGTATCAATATTGGAGGTTGCTTCATCCAATATTAAAATCGCAGGGTCGAACGCGAGTGCCCTCGCAAAAGAGATGAGCTGTCGTTGTCCACTAGAGAGTGTGCTTCCTTTTTCAACAACAGGTTCTTCAATCCCCTTAGGCAAATGCTCAAGTACTCGTTCTCCACCAACTGCTTCCAACGATTCACGAACTTTGTCTCTGGAAATTCGTTCATCGCCAAGACTGATGTTGGATTCAACAGTTCCAGTGAACAAATAAGGATCTTGTAGTACGATGCCCATATGATTGCGAATCGTCTGGCGTGGTAAGGAAGTAATGTCGTGACCATCGATTAAAATCTTTCCTTTAACCGGATCATAGAAACGGAACAGCAAGTTCATGATGGAACTTTTTCCTGAACCCGTATGACCAACGAGTGCCACCGTTTCCCCACGTTTCGCTTCGAACTTAATGTCCTTTAAGACATATTCCTCTTCTTTGTAGGCAAACCATACATCCTCAAACGTCACATTTCCCTCGTAGCGCTCCATTCGTTCATCACTGACAGGTTCTCCAGATCGATCTAGTAGCTGGAACACCCGCTCTGCCGCAACTAAAGAATGTTCAAGTCTCGCGAACTGATTCACGATACCTGTTACAGGGTTAAACAGACGTGTAATGTAGTCAACAAACGCATACAGTAAACCTACGGATACAACGCTTCCTGTTGTAATTGAAGCTCCGGCGAAATACCAAATGAAAATAACGAACGTCATCGATCGGATCGCATTGACCAAGTTATGGGACGTTGCCGCTTCCACTTTCAGTAACTTCGTCTGATAGTCATAATGCGTCGTATTTAGTTCTTCAAATTCGCCTTCCATCTGTTTCTCGCGTCCGAATGCTTGAATGATTGTCATCCCGTTAATGGATTCATTGATCATCCCATTCATGTCACTGACTTTTGCACGGATAACGTGATTGACTTTGGAAGCAAATTTTCGATAAAGAATCATCCAGATGTAGAGTAGTGGTAAGACAAAAAGCAAAATCGCTCCCATTTTCGGATCCAAACTGAATAATGCTATATAGATTCCAATGATGTACATGCCGCTAATCGCAAATTGAGATACGACGGTTACGTACAAATGTCGTATGGCTTCGGTATCATTCGTCACACGCGCCACAACTTTACCTGCAGGCAAGTTATCAAAATAACTGATCGGCAACGTTTGAATATGTTGATATAGTTCATTTCTCATTTTCTGGACAATCCGGTTCGCTGTCGCCTGCAAAAGCAAATACTGTCCATAACGGAAGATTGCCGTGACAACTGCTAGGCCGAAAAAGATTGCGAGAAGTTTAGCAATCGGTTCAAAATCAATGCCACCTGTTGCTGCACCTGCTATATGATTATCTATAATTTGTTTTGCAATGATTGGGCCAAGCAAATCTGCCCCAACTGCTATTGCGAGGAGTACCATGCCGCCAACGAAATACCCTTTGAATTGCAGCGCATAGTTTACTAATCGTTTACCTGTCGTCATTATTCTCCCCCTCCGATCTGCTGGCGATCATATTGTTCTTTATACCAGCCGTTCATCGAGAGCAAGTCTTCGTGATTTCCTTCTTCAATCACACGGCCATCCTCAAGGACAATAATCCAATCCGCATGCTGAATTGCTGATAATCGGTGCGTTGTGATAATTGTCGTTTTCCCACTACGCTCGTTTTGGATGTTCTCAATGATTCTTGTTTCCGTTTTTGCATCTACCGCAGATAGTGAATCATCCAAGACCAGAATCTCTGGATTTTTCACAATAGCACGAGCGATAGAAATTCGCTGTTTTTGTCCACCTGAAAGGGCGACTCCTTTTTCACCGACAAGGGTTTGTAACCCTTCCGGCAATAGTTCCAAGTCCTTTTCAAAGTGGGCAAGTCGAATCGCTTCTGCAATATCACGATCGTCTGCATCCGGTTTACCAAATAAAATATTGTCGCGAACCGAACGTGAAAATAACACATGATCCTGAGGCACATAACCAATCCAGTTACGGACTTGCTCCTTCGTCATATCATCCAAACGGTTCCCGTCAAATGAGAGCAAGCCTTCACCTGCAGGATATTCGCGCAGCAACTGTTTGACAAATGTCGTCTTTCCGCTGCCCGTTTTTCCAACGATACCTAATGTTTGGCCACCTGATAGTTTCACACGGATCTGATCCAAGTTTTTACGTTCAGACGTCGGATATGCAAAACTGACGTCTTCAAAACCGATCACTCCAGGACGGTTCATCTGCACAGGCATCGATGGATCTCTGACATCTTCAATTGCATCCAATGTTTCTTGAACGCGATCGAGTGATGCATTTCCGCGTTGCATGACATTGATGAGTTCACCAATGGCAAACATTGGCCACACAATCATTCCGAGATAGACGTTGAACGTAACCAATCCACCTAATGACATCTCTCCCACGGAAACCAAATAGGCTCCATAACCGAGACCAATCATATACGATAACGATGTCATTATTTTTGATATGGGGGTGAACAGTGCGTCGATCCGTTCAACTTCCATATTCTTTTGGTAAACGTCTTCTGTCGCATCTTCAAAGCGCTTTTCTTCAGCGCGTTCCTGAACATATGCACGCACGACCCGGACACCCGCCACAGCTTCTAGCACGTCATCATTCAGATCACCGAATGCCTTTTGTGCGGTTACGAATTTGAGATGTATTCGTTTTCCAAGCACTTGCATTAAATAAGCTAAAATGGGTAATGGTAAAATTGCTGCAAGTGTTAGTTTCCACGACACGAGGAACCCCATCATGACAATTAGGGTGAACAAGTATACCGTGGAGTCAATCAGCGTCATAATTCCAAATCCAGCCGTTTCAGAGATGGCTTGAAGATCATTTGTTGATCGGGCCATTAAATCCCCTGTTTTGTTACGTTGATAAAATGACGGGGTCATCTTTAGAAAATGGCGCATTAAATTGCCACGTAATTTCCGTTCAATGACATTGGCGCCACCAAACAATTGGTATTGCCAAACGTAATCCCCAATATATCCAATTACAATAATGAGTAACATGATGCCGATATATGTCCAAAGCAATTGAGCATTCATCGTATTCAAGTGGATTCCGTCGATTGCCTTACCTATAATCCATGGGGGGATAATTCCCAAGATACTTGACATAATTAATAATAGGAGAGCAATGGTATAGCGCTTCTTATTCTCCTTAAAAAACCAACTTAATTTCCCTAAAACCGAAAACATACTATATCTACGACCTTTCTTGGAGCAACTTCAGCTATCCGCCTTCTGGTGTCTCCTTTTTAAGCAATTTTATAGGTTGGAACGTTTCGTTCATCACATCTATAGCTCCCCTTTCGTATTAGTTGTATATGCAACACGCTTTGCGTGATAACACCTTATTTTAGTGAACATAAAAAGACACACGCTCTCCATTCAGAGACGTATGTCTGAATAGGGAACGGTGCCCTGTAACCTAACGATTTTAGATTCAATCTACTATAATCGCGGTGCGAAGGGCCAAGCTTGAAGTTGAGTGATTTTGTGCGCTACACGTTTGTTCATGTCAAGCCCTCCTTTTCCTTTCGAGTTTCGAATAATATTAGATTATCACGCTCTTTTGAACATTGTCAATACTTTTTATGAAATCTTTTGAAAATTTCATAGGTTCTTACAGGAGATTCCAGAGGAAAAATCATTGTATTTCTCGCTTTAACCATTTATGATTAGTTCAACTACCTAATTTTAAACCACAGGAGGTGTACGCTTTGTTTCCCCCTTCACTGGCATGAAACAAAGCACCCATTTGGATATTCCCATACGCTTGGCAGCATTTGCTGCCTTGATCGCCCTCACTGCATTTTTTGTTGCAGCTGAGTTTGCAATAGTGAAAGTCAGAATGACACGAATCGATCAGCTAGCTTTAGCAGGCAACAAAAAAGCTGTAAATGCTAAACGAGTTGTAGATAACCTCGATGAATACTTGTCTGCCTGTCAGCTCGGAATTACGATTACCGCACTCGGACTCGGTATGCTTGGAGAACCGACCGTTGCGTTAATGCTTGAGCCTCTGTTTACTTATTTGCAGTTATCAACTAGCATGACAGTCTTCCTTTCTTTTTCTATCGCGCTTATTGTCGTGACATTCCTTCATGTTGTCATTGGTGAGCTTGCTCCAAAAACGGTAGCGATTCAGAAAGCAGAAACGTTAACACTTGCACTTGCAAAACCACTCATCATCTTTTATCGCACGATGTATCCGTTCATTAAGATCTTAAATGGTTCAGCAAGATTAGTGACTCGATTATTTGGCTTTCGACCAATCCATGAAGCAGATGTAGCCCATACAGAAGAAGAATTGCGAATGATTTTGTCCGACAGTTTGAAAAGCGGGGAAATCAATCAATCCGAATACAAATATGTGAACAAAATATTTGAATTCGATGATCGGATTGCAAAAGAAATTATGGTTCCTCGAACGGAAATGATGACCATTGAAAAAGAAATGACCGCTGCTGAAATCTTCAACATGCCTGGCATCGAGCAATTCACTCGATACCCTGTTACCGATGGTGACAAGGATCATGTTATTGGTCTCGTTAATATGAAGCATTTGCTCACAGCATATATTAAGAACCCTAAAAACGGAGAGTTACCGGTCACTGCCTACATGCAGCCGATTATTCGTGTCATTGAAACGATGGCAATTGGAGACTTGCTGTTAAAAATCCAACGAGAACGCATTCATATGGCGATTCTTATGGATGAATACGGTGGAACCTCCGGATTGGTTACCATTGAAGATATCCTTGAAGAAATCGTTGGTGAAATACAAGATGAATTTGACCAAGACGAATTACCAGATGTTCAGGTAGTTGGTGAAGGCCATTTCATCCTCGACGCAAAAATGCTTTTGGACAACGTCAATGATACACTTGGCATCGACCTCGATGAAGAGGATATCGATACCATTGGTGGATGGTTCATGTCTCAACGCTTTGAAGCCATTCCCGGAGAAAAAATTATAGAACAAGGCTATGAATTTTCCGTCAAAGACGTGGAAGGTCACCACATTCTCTATCTTGAAGCAGAGAAACTCGAAGATGAGGAAGCAGACTTAGAAGAAGAAATGGTGTAATAAAAAGAGACGACTCCTATTCGGAATCGTCTCTTTTTTTATTGCTCTGCATTTTTTTGGAAGTACTCTACATTGTAGATATCTCGACGGCGATCCTTCAACTGCTTCACCGTACCGTCTTGACGCTGTCGCTTCAACACTTCTAAGTCCACATCTCCAATAAGCACTGTTTCTAGGTTTGCATTTGCTTCTCCTACAATCCCATCCCTGGCAAATTCAAAGTCCGAAGGGGCGAAGATTGCAGATTGGGCATATTGAATATCCATGTTAACCGCCTGTGGCAAGTTTCCAACCGTACCAGAAATGACCGTATAAATTTGGTTTTCGACAGCACGAGCCTGCGCACAGTAACGTACTCTCAAATAACCTTGCCGATCTTCTGTACAGAAAGGCGTGAAAATGATATTCGCCCCTTTTTCAGTAGCGATTCGAGCAAGCTCGGGAAATTCAATATCATAACAAACTTGAATGGCAATCTTTCCACAGTCTGTGTCAAAGACACGGACGGAATCTCCAGCACTGATTCCCCAGTATTTCTTCTCGTTCGGGGTAATATGGATCTTATATTGTTTATCGATCGAACCATCCCGTCTAAAGAGGTAAGAGATATTGTAAATTTCCTCATTCTCTTCTTCAACGAAGTGAGACCCGCCAATAATATTGACGTTATAACGAACCGCTAAGCTGTTAAATAGTTCGATATATTCTTCCGTATACTCTGAGATTTTACGTACAGACTGACTTGCAGAACGCTCATCTAGGAAGGACATAAGTTGAGTTGTGAAAATCTCTGGAAACACTACAAAATCCGAGTTTGCATCTGCAGCGATATTCACAAAGTATTCCACTTGCGATGCTAGTTCGTCAAAGCAAGAAATTTTACGCATCAAATATTGAACGACACAAATACGCACGGGATAGCTCGTTTTATAATGACGTTTTGAAAGTGCTTTGTAATCGATATTATTCCATTCCATCAGGGTTGCATAACGCTTGGACGCCTTATCATCGGGCAAGTAGTTTGGATTGATACGCATCAGTGTGAAGTCATTCATCAGCTGGAACGTTAGAACGGGGTCATAGATGCGATGTTTTGCAACCGAGTTAACGTATTCTCTCGGTGACATCTCATCTGAGTGCTTATGATAGTTCGGAATGCGCCCACCGATAATTATGGACTTCAAATTCAGTTCACGAGCAAGTTCTTTTCGTGCCTCATAAAGTCGTTCGCCGACCTTCATGCGTCTAAATTCTGGATGAACCATCACTTCAATCCCATACAAATTGTACCCTTCAGGATTATGGTTCGTTATGTAGCCATTATCAGAAATGTCGTCCCATGTATGGCGATCATCATATTCTGCAAAATTTAAAATCAGACTAGAGCATGAACCAATTATTTGTCCATCCAGCTCAGCAACGAACTGCCCCTCTGGAAATACAGTCAAATGACTCTCCAAATGTTCCGTTTCCCAGGGGTCCATTCCAGGAAAACACGCTTCCTGCATTACTAATATTTCAGGGATGTCCGACACTTCCATTTGTCGAACTACCATGCTTATTTCAAATGATGATAAATCAAATTCTTCGCTCAACACAAATCACCTCTCTACCTTGAATACCCTATTTTTCGAAGATTATGCCCAACGTTAGCAAAAAAGTTGATTTCCCTCTATAATAAGGAGTTGAAATCGCTGAGAGGAGCACACGAAATGAACAAGCGTTTGGAAAATTTGTTACTCCTGATCTGGACCGTTGCGTTAGTCGCAACATTGGGTTCCTTATACTATTCAGAAGTTAAAGGTTTCACCCCATGTCTATACTGCTGGTACCAGCGTATCTTGATGTATCCGATTGTTCTTATTGCGGGTATTGCACTTATCCAGAAGAATGGACGTATTGCGTTGACAACAGCGACATTTAGCATCATCGGCGCTTGCTTGTCGGCTTATCATTATGCAACACAAAAGCTTAGCTTCTTCCATGAACATGCAGGAACGTGTGGAGATGTTCCTTGCACAGCACAATACGTGAATTATTTAGGTTTTATCACCATCCCATTCATGGCATTCGTTGCATTTGCTTTGATATTCATTGCAAGTGTTATGATGCTAAAACAGTTGAAGGAGACGAAATAATCTATGAAGAAATTATTAATCATTGGTGGGATTATCGTTGTGTTTTTTGTTGCGATCATCGTACTTACAACGGCTTCAAACAAATCGAAGTTAGCTGACAATCCCTATGGTACAGACGATTTAGAGAAGTCCACGATTGACTTGATCGGCAATGAAAACTACGACAGCATTACACTGCCAGATGCAACGTTTAAGAAAATTGAATCTGGTGAACCTACTACGGTGTACTACTTCCATCCAGAATGTCACTACTGCATGGAGATGACCCCTATTCTCATGCCCATTGCAAAAGAAGAAGGCGTGAAAATCAATCAGTACAATATGCTTGAGTTTGGTGAAGAAGTAAAAGAGAAATATGGTATTGAAGCATGGCCAGCACTTGTCCAATATGAGAATGGCAAAGAAGTCGGCCGACTTGTTGGATTGCAACCAGAAGAAAATATCCACGCATTCTTTAATGAGTATTACGGAAAGTGAGCAACAGAAAAGAGGACATATTAATGACATCATTTACGTACACAGCGAAAGACTCTGATGGTACACTTGAACAATTATTGCGGGATGACTGGCAAGCAGGAAAGAAAAACATTCACGAATTACGGATGGCAAATGCCGTGACGGATTCAGAGGGAGTTCCTGTCGTATGGCGCACTCCACTAGTAGCAGGAACTGAGTTAACGTTTCAGTTACCCGAAGCACACTCTGAATACGCACCATTAGATGTACCAGGAGTGAAAGTTCTTACAGAAGATGATCACTTCATGGCTGTTTTCAAACCTGATGGCATTGCCGTTCATCCTGACGGGACTAGCCGTGAAGCAACGATGATGAATGCAGTAATCGCCCATGTACAAGCGACAGGCGGTACGTACGCAGAGCATATTCAACGTCTTGATAAAGGTACGTCTGGTGTTGTCATCGTCGCAAAACATCCAATGGCCAAAGCTATGTTTGACAGAATGATTGCTTCCAACGAGATTACCCGTCTCTACCATGCTGAAGTGGAAGGTCGATTGAAACGGTTGAAAGGCAGTGTCAATATGCCGATTGGTCGTGATCGACATCACCCAACACGTCGCCGAATTTCAATGTCAGGTCAATCTGCGGTAACTCACTTCAAAGTGATTGAGCGTAAAGAACAAACAACTATGATCGAAGCGACCCTCGACACAGGACGGACACACCAAATCCGTGTTCATATGGCTCACTTAGGTCATCCAGTAGTTGGAGATAACTTGTATGAAGCAGTAGCTCTTCCAGACGGTACGTATCGTTTAACCGCTGTAGAAACTTCTTTTGTTCATCCATTTACGGGTGAAAAAATTGTGATTACTGTTTAATGAATAGCTAAAAGCGGCATGGGAATAGTATCCCATGCCGCTTTTTCATTTATCCGATTGTATCGGGGTCTGTACCTGTTCTTTCATCACGGTTCAGTTCATCAATCATTTTCATCTCTTCGGCTGTTAAGACAAAGTCACCGATTTGACTGTTTTCCAAAATTCGTTCTGGAGTAACGGATTTTGGTATGACGATTAAATCTTTCTGTAGATGCCAGCGAATGATTACTTGTGTCGCCGCCTTATGATGTGTTTTCCCGATTTCACCTAAAACAGCGTTGTCCAAAAGCTGTCCACGCGCAAGTGGAGACCAAGACGTTACTGCAATATCCTGTTGAGCACAGTAATTACGCAAAGGGACTTGAGTTAGCAAAGGATGTAACTCAACCTGGTTAACCATTGGCGCAATGTTCGCCGTGACTGACAGTTTTTCGAGATGGTGGATATGGTGATTGGAGACACCTGGTACTCGAATCAGCTTTTCTTCATACAATCGTTCAATGGCACGGTACGTATCTACGAACGTTCCGCTGACCGGCCAATGCGTCAAGTATAAGTCCAAATAGTCGAGCTTTAATTTTTTTAAGGATGTTTCAAACGCCCTTAGGGTTTGATCGTACCCTTGATCGGTATTCCATACTTTAGATGTGATGAAAAGCTCATCGCGGGAAATCCCTGAAGCACGGATCGCCTCTCCTGTTTCTGTCTCATTTTCGTAAATCGCTGCTGTATCCACCGCACGATATCCGTGCTCCAATGCATAAGTAATCGCTTCAACCGTTTGCTTGGAATCCGTCATTTTATAGACGCCCAGACCAAACCGTGGCATATGTACTCCGTTCGCAAGTTGTTTCGTTTCTAAATAGGTAGCTGCCATAGTAGTACCACTCCTTTATTTTCGCGTATTTCTTATTTTAATCATATCATTCGTCAGGAGTACTGAACACGAATACGCAATAGAATTTGTCAGACACTTGTCATATATTTTAAAGTGAGTCATTTCCTTTTTGTTGCGGTTCCGGTATAATAATGTTAGAACAACTGATTCAACAGGAGGGTATCTGATGAGACTAATTCTAATCATGGGTGTCTGCTTCGCATTCCTATCCGCAATCTTCACAGGCGGTTATGCTGACAAGCCAGGCAAAGTGAAAAAATAACACATTAAAAAGGATGCAGCCTAATTAGAGCTGCATCCTTTTTTTAGTGTAAGCCTGGGTAACCTTGTTGACGCAACGCTTCATATACGAGTATCGCCGCAGTGTTGGATAGGTTCAATGATCGAATATGTTCATTCATAGGAATTCGAAGACACGTATCTGAATGGGCTTCGGTAACCTCAGTCGGCAATCCAGTAGTTTCTTTTCCAAAGACAAAGAAGATATCTTGATCGACATTTGAAAAGTCGAAATCGGAGAAAGTCTTCGTCCCAAACTTGGTGATAAAATAGAAAATTCCTTCAGGATATTTCTCGAACAATTGATTGATGCCACCGTGATACGTAATATCAACATGTTCCCAATAATCTAGTCCTGCTCGTTTCAACATTTTATCATCCGTTGAAAAGCCGAGGGGTTCAATTAAATGTAATTTTGCTCCAGTGCCTGCACAAGTTCGTGCAATATTGCCAGTGTTGGCCGGAATAAGCGGTTCAAATAGCGCTACGTGTATTGGCATAATTCCACTTCCTTCTATTCAGTTACAGTCATCTTCATGACTGCTTTTTTAATTTCCTCAAGTACAGTATCATCTGTTTCAGTTTCTGTCTCTAATACTTGTTCAAGTGCTAGTCGTCCACTTTCAGTTCCTATTTCCCCTATAGCCCATGCGCACGTATTGCGGATCATAGGACGTGGATCTGTTTTTAGCAAATTCACTAAATCTGGGATTGCTGCTTCTTCTTTAAAATGTGCTAAAGCTAAGATCGCATTTCGCTGGATAGGATTTTTTCCTCTCCAAGAACCTGACATATGACCAAAAGTTTCTTTAAATTGCCGATTTGATAACTTTAAAATCGGTTGGAGAAGAGGCTTTACGAGCTCTGCCTCAGGTACGAATGATTCTTGCTCTAAATTATATTTCCGCTTATTTTTTGGGCATACAGTTTGACACGTATCACACCCATAGATGCGATTCCCCACCTCTTTACGAAATTCTTCAGGAATTGGCTGTTTCGTTTGCGTCAAGAAAGCAATACAACGCTGCGCATTCAATTGTCCACCTTGTATTAGAGCTCCTGTCGGACATGCATCCAGACATAATGTACAATCTCCACATTGATCCTCCATCGGCACATCAGGTTCAAAAGGTAAATTCGTAATCATCTCACCTAAATAGACATATGAACCGAACTCTGGTGTAATAATAGAACAATTTTTCGCAGACCACCCGATACCTGCACGTTCTGCAACTGCCCGATCCGCGAGTTCTCCCGTATCGACCATAGAACGCGTTTTCACTTCAGAAGAACGCTCATGTAAGAACACTTCCAATAACGCTAACTTTTCACGTAAGACTGTATGATAATCAGTTCCCCACGAAGCTCGGCAAAACATCCCACGCCGCTCCCCCTTCTTCCCTTTCGGTGCATCCGTCATTTTGGAAGGATAGGCAACCGCAATGGAAATGATACTCTCTGCACGATCTAATAGCAAAGTAGGCTCTGTCCTTTTTTCAACATCACTTTCTTCAAATCCTGATTGATAGCCAAGATCCTGTTGTCGTTTCAATCGGTTTTTCAACTCCAAGAATGGAGCTGCTGTTGTAAAACCGATTTTATCGATACCAATCTCTGATGCATAGGCAACTAAGTCTTGTTGCAACTGAGCGATATTCACCATCTGCCACCTCCCTTATGATAAACTTGAGAAAAATACGAACAGGGTGATTTTATGAAATTTCATATAGAACCTGCAATATTTGATGAAGTTCCTGAATTCAAAGTAGCCATCATCCATTATAACAGGACAACCGTATCAGATTCCCCTCAAATGCTAAAAGGAAGACTTCAATTATTTCAGGAACAACTTTTCTTTGAACTTGAGGAACGCTCATTTAATGAGATCGACGGAATCCGAGAATGGCGCAAGGTTTGGAAAGCACTAGGCGCAGATCCCAATCGTTATCGTCCTTCTGTTGAAGCATTATATAGACGTGTCAGTAAACAAGATTATCTGAAAAGCCATTCAAGTGCAATCGACTTGAATACCTTGTTCAGTCTTCAATATGGAATTCCTTCTGGTATGTATAATCGTGAAACACTTTTTGGTGATATTCGTGTGACCACGGGACAAGCAGAAGATGGATACGACGGATTAAACGGTAGATTCAATTCATTACATAACATTCTAATTCTGAAGGATGGATACAGTCCATTCGGCAGCCCCTATGTTGACTCTGTCCGAAGTGCAATCACGGAAGAGACAACAGAAATACTTCATGTACTATTCCTTCGACCTGACATGGGTGTAGAAGAAGCACAAAGCTTAGCAAATGCGTGTGGGACCATGTTTACCAGCATCAATGGAGGCGAGGCAACAGCAAGCATTCTACATCAGGGCAAACCTTCTATCGAGGTGCCTGACTTAACACCTCATGAGAGATCTAATTATTGAACAGCATTCACCAATTTTTAAATCGAATACTTGAAACCCGCCGACTCTACTCAAAGCGGGTTTTTTGTATGTAGAGTAAAATTGACTAAAAAAATAATGAAAATAAAAAAAGAACAACCGAAGTTGTCCTTTTCTAAGATACCCGAGGCCGGACTTGAACCGGCACGCCTTACGGCATCGCATTTTGAGTGCGACGTGTCTGCCATTCCACCACTCGGGCAAACTATAAAAATAATAAAACGGAAACCAATTAATGGAGGCGGCAACCGGAATCGAACCGGTGGTAAGGGTGTTGCAGACCCGTGCCTTACCGCTTGGCTATGCCGCCGTAGAATAAGTGGAGCGGAAGACGGGATTCGAACCCGCGACCCCGACCTTGGCAAGGTCGTATTCTACCACTGAACTACTTCCGCTAATAACTGGGGTAGCTGGATTCGAACCAACGAGTGACGGAGTCAAAGTCCGTTGCCTTACCGCTTGGCTATACCCCAAAAATAAAAAAGGGGCGGCTGAGGGGAATTGAACCCCCGAGTGCCGGAATCACAATCCGGTGCGTTAACCACTTCGCCACAACCGCCATAATAATAATGATGTTTCAAGTCAAGAGACAAGTAAGATAAATGGCAGGGGCAGTAGGAATCGAACCCACACCAAAGGTTTTGGAGACCTCTATTCTACCGTTAAACTATGCCCCTGTAAAAAATGGTGGTGGGGGACGGATTCGAACCGCCGAACCCGGAGGGAGCGGATTTACAGTCCGCCGCGTTTAGCCACTTCGCTACCCCACCATAGGGAATTTCATGGTGCCGGCGAAAGGAATTGAACCCTCAACCTACTGATTACAAGTCAGTTGCTCTACCAATTGAGCTACACCGGCATATAAGATGGCTCAGGACGGAATCGAACCGCCGACACAAGGATTTTCAGTCCTTTGCTCTACCGACTGAGCTACTGAGCCATATTGTTTTAAAGAAAATGGCGGTCCCGACCGGGGTCGAACCGGCGATCTCCTGCGTGACAGGCAGGCATGTTAACCACTACACCACGGGACCATTTGGTTGCGGGGACAGGATTTGAACCTGTGACCTTCGGGTTATGAGCCCGACGAGCTACCACTGCTCCACCCCGCGATAATACTATTATTAAGATATAATGGTGGAGGATGACGGGCTCGAACCGCCGACCCTCTGCTTGTAAGGCAGATGCTCTCCCAGCTGAGCTAATCCTCCACAATAATATGTGCTGCTGGCATATCTTATTCATAAGAATGTAAATGGTGACCCCTACGGGATTCGAACCCGTGTTACCGCCGTGAAAGGGCGGTGTCTTAACCGCTTGACCAAGGGGCCA
>NZ_JBPFDS010000011.1:0-123361 GCF_059415065.1 Sporosarcina sp. SAFN-010
ACAGATCTATTCGAACAGATCTTTTATCGAGTACTAAAGGAAGTCGCAGATCGTGGGCTACTTAGCTCGGAACACGTGAAAGCAAGTGCAAACAAACGGAAGTTCCAAAAGAAAGTTGTCCGTATAGAAAGCAGAGCCTATGAACGAAAGCTCCAGGAAGAGCTCAACATAGATCGTGAGAAGAACGGTAAAAAACCATTTCCACCAGAGAAGTTTGAAAAAGACGAGCACAAAGAAATTAAAGAATCCACAACAGATCCGGAAAGTGGCTACTATGTAAAAGATGAGCGGACAAAGCAGTTTGCTTATTCTTATCACGCAGCCACGGATGAAAGAGGGTTTGTGCTCGCAACTATCGTCACTCCCGGTAATGTTCACGATAGCAATATGCTTCAACCGCTCGTCCAGAAAATTATCGATAAAGTAAAGCGTCCACTGGCTGTCGCCGCTGACGCTGCCTATAAGACACTAGCTATCGCAAACTATCTCCTAGAAAATCAGATATTGCCGGTGCTTCCTTATAAACGGTCCATGACAAAGGAAGGCTTCTTCAAGAAAGATGAGTACGTCTATGATGAGCATTTCGATTGTTACCTTTGTCCAGTGATTGATCAGTGCACGAAAAGTAAGAATCAACAAAAGCTGATTCAGCGTCACATCAGGCAAGAATATCTAGATGCAGCAGAAGAATTGAGACATCATTATGAAATCAAAGAAATATACGGGAAACGCAAAGAGACGGTTGAACGAGTCTTTGCCGATGCCAAAGAGAAGCATGGTATGCGATGGACAACCCTGAGGGGACTTAAAAAAATGTCTATGCAGGCGATGCTTACTTTCGCTGCCCAAAATCTGAAGAAACTTGCCAACTGGACATGGATCCCACCTGTAAGGGGAAATGCACATACATATGGAATGTCCTGTGGGACATCGAGTTGATTGGAGAGCAGGGCGGCGACTCCTGGGGGATCAGCGCAGCGCGAAGACCCCGCAGGAGCAAAGCGACGAGGAGGCTGAGGGCAAGCCCCCTGGAAAGCGTCCGACCGGAACGGAGATCAACGGCTCTTGACCAGTTGCAGATTTATACGAACAAAAATCAAAAGGGTTGGAAATCATTTCGATTTCCAACCCTTTTGTCTACAGTCTGAGACAAGCTTAGTATCACTAAGCTTGTCTTTTTGTTAGTGCTTTACAGTTGTAAGTTCTTTGGCAAGATCCGCGAAATTCATGGATGAATCTACTTCATGTTGCCCGATCTGCATCTTTCCAGATAAGCCATTTTTAGTTAGATATCCTTCAAATTCGGTTGCACTTTTTATAATTCCCGATTTTTCAAGAGAATCAGAAGCATCTTTAGAAGTATCACCGGACGACAAGGTGAGAATCATCTTGGTAACAGAGTCCTTCTTCTCGGATTCGTCGGACTTTTGTGTAGATACTGTAGTTTTATCATCAGCTTTGGTAGCTTTTTGTGCGTCTGCTAAAGCAGCTTTAACAGTAGCTAATTCTTGATTGAGCTCTGCAATTGCCTTGTCCTGATTCACAGAGTCTTTGTCTTCTGAAGAAATAGTCGCGCTTGTGAAAAATAAAACAGCGCCTGCTGTTAAGCACCCGACGCCTATAAGTTGGAGGAGTTGTCGGATCATACGCGCACACCTTTCGAACGGAGGACTGAAAGTACCTGTTCAGAAGGGAGGGAAGAGCGTTTGGATATGTCGTCAATAGAATATCCTTGCCCGTGAAGTGCAATAATCTGACTTACGATAATCGTATGTACTGGTTTCTGCATTTCATTAGTTCGGGGTAGTTGAGTGATTGGTGCTGGCTCTACCATTAACTCTTCTTCTAGTGCCTTCAACCTTTTTTTCAATTGGCTGGTCTCTTGGTGTAAACTGATTGAAATTTTTTCGATTTCGTCTGTATTCGGTTGCTTTGAACCAAAAAAGATGGAAACGAACAAAGCAATAATCCCTACTATCATAAGGGTGATAGGCAGTGACACAATAGCGCCCTCCTTGGTAAGTTAGTTTACTTAATGGTACCATATCAAAAACCAATTAGGGAATTTAGATTTCTTGCTAGACAATCATTGAATTTATGATACAATAGAACAGTCGTATAAATCATGCTCATAAATACTCTACTATCGCTGATGAGTGGGAGGGACAACAATGCGCGTAAATATTACACTTGCTTGCACAGAATGTGGTGAGCGTAACTATATCACAAAGAAAAACAAGCGTAACAATCCAGAACGTCTTGAAATGAAAAAATATTGCTCACGTGAAATGAAGCAAACGCTTCACCGTGAAACGAAATAATTGCTCATGCCAAAACCTATCACGGTTTTGGTTTTTTCTTTCAAAAAGAAGGGAAGAGAGTATATAATGAAAACTATAATCAGGAAAAATTGTTTATTGAAATTGAAAAATATGTCTGCGGATGAATATATAAGAAAGTCAGAATGTATCCGTTTACGCTTACTTAAAACCGCAGAATTTATAAAAGCTGAAACGATAGCTATTACTATATCACGTCAGACCGAAGTTCAAACACGTACAATTATTGAAGCATGTTGGACTTTAGGGAAAAATGTTGTAGTTCCGAAGTGTAACCCGGAACAAAAAACAATGGATTTCAGAGGGATTACTTCATTTGAACAACTAGAGACAGTTTACTTAGATTTACAAGAGCCTAATCTATTAACGACAGACTCTTTGAATAAGATTGAAATCGATTTACTGATCGTTCCCGGAGTTGTGTTCACAAAAGAGGGGTACCGCATAGGCTATGGAGGCGGTTATTATGATCGTTATCTAGAAACTTATACTGGAGAAACTATATCCATTGCTTTTGAACTTCAGCTTGTCGACCAAGTACCGATTGAAAATCATGATGTACCAGTGCGAAAAATAATCACAGAAGAGCGTGAAATTCAATGCAACATACAGGAATGAAAGAATTTTGGGACGTCATAAGACTTATGAAGCGTTTCGGTGCATATATCTATACGGGTGATAGAAGAGCGGATATATTATTAATGCAGTCCGAACTGAAAGATTTGTATGATGACAAACTTATCATGAAAGAAGACTATATCAGTGCATCATTACTTATACGAAATGAGTTGTCCAAATGTGTGGAAACTCCCGAAAAGTAGACACATCATTCCAATGTATTTTGTTATAGTGAAACTTTTGTGTGTCCTAAAACGTTATTATAAGGTAGATGCATGTTTTCGATTTAGAAAGGACGAGATGAAATGAATAGAATTAACTGGCCGAAACACTCCGTGCTAGTGGTTGCAGTTCTTGCAACCTGGCTAACGACCTACTTCGGTTATTTGACAAGTTTTAATATGAGTATAGATAATATGGTTCAACAACTAATTCTTTTTATAAACCCACTTAGTTTTTTATTGTTAGTTTATGGAGTAGCACTATTTATCAAAACAACGAAACGTCGTAATATTTATATAATCACTATCAGTGTAATGACATCGATTGTAATGTTCGCGAACGCAGTGTTTTATCGTTTCTTCAGTGACTTCATAACCATTCCAACGCTTTTCCAAACAAATAACTTCGGAGACTTGTCTTCATCGGTCATGGCAAATATTCATGGCACTGATATTTTCTTTTTCACGGATGTAATTATTGTGGCACTTGCTGTGAAATTTATCCCCCAGCCAACCGAGACCGTAAATCAATTTAAAATGGGTCGCCGGTTATATTTCATCGCAACAGCGGCATTGTTTATGGTGAACTTAGGTCTTGCTGAGGCAGAGCGTCCTCAATTATTGACACGAAGCTTTGATCGTGAATTGCTTGTGAAAAACATTGGTACGTACAACTATCACATTTATGACTTGATTATCCAGTCGAAGTCACATGCACAGCGTGTACTGGCTGATGGCAGTGAGCTTTCTGAAGTCGAGAACTATGTACATGCGAATCATAAAGAACCAAGTGTAGATATGTTCGAAGATGCAAAAGGACGTAATATTATTACGATTTCTCTTGAATCCCTTCAAAGTTTTGTCATTAACCAAGAAATGGATGGTCATGTAATTACACCATTCCTTAACGAATTGACAAAGGATGAAGATACATTCTACTTCGATAACTTCTACCACCAAACAGGGTTAGGAAAAACATCGGATGCAGAATTTATTGTTGAAAACTCAATTTATCCGAGAAATGGTAGTGCCGTGTTCTTTACACACAGTGGTAATACATTCGATTCTATGTCAGAAAAACTAGCTGACAACGGTTATTTTACTAACGTAATGCACGCGAATAACCGGAGCTTCTGGAACCGTGACATCATGTACAAAGCTCTCGGTATTGAAAAGTTCTATGATGTAGAGAGTTATGATATTGGTGAAGGTCAAGCTGTAAACTGGGGAATGAAAGATATTCCATACTTTGAACAGTCTGTAGAGATGATGAAAGAGATGCCACAGCCATTTTCTTCTCGTTTGTTGACTTTAACCAATCACCACCCTTTTGACTTGGATGATGAGGATATGCTAATTCCTCCATATACATCAAATTCGAAAACGTTAAACAAATACTTCCAAACGTCTCGCTACTTGGATGAATCGATCAAAGTATTATTCGAAGAGCTAAAAGAGAGTGGACTTTACGATAATTCCATTATTGTGATGTATGGTGACCACTATGGTATTTCTGAAAATCACAACAAAGCAATGAGTATGTATTTAGATAAAGAAATTACACCGTTTGACAATACTGAGCTTCAAAAAGTGCCATTCTTCATTCACATTCCTGGCAATGGTAAAGGAAAAGTGATGCATGAACTTGCTGGCCAAATGGATATTCGTCCTACAGTACTAAACTTGGCCGGAATTGATACGAAAGACGATTTACAGTTCGGCTCTGACTTGTTCTCGAAAGAACATGAAGACTTTGTAATTTTTAGAGACGGCAGATTTGTAACGGACAAATACGTTTATGCACATGAGGTTTGTTATGATGCTGAAACGGGTGAACCTACAGATGGAGAGCTATGTGCGCCTTATGTAGAGCGAGCATCCAAAGAACTTGAGTACTCAGATACAATTATTAATGGTGACTTGCTACGATTTAAAGATGGGCAAGGTAATCATTCAGAACCGCAGACAGAAATAAAACAACAAACAGAAACAAAAGGTAAAGAATAAGAAAAAACCCGATTGCGAGTTATTATGCGCAATCGGGTTTTCTGTGTGATCTAATAAGGAGAAAAAAGAAAACGTCTTTTGCAATTAAGCAAAAGACGTTTTCGATTGACATTAATGTAGGGATGGTGGATAGCCTTGGAAAACAATTGTAGCAATTGTAAAGCCACCAAAAATTACGGCTGCCAATAAGTTAAATACAATACTGAGCAAGTTACGCTCTTTGAATCCTTGCACGGTACCAACTACAGCTAAAATAGCAATAAGACCAAAAATAACCATTAAAAGATTCATGAATGATGACACTCCTTTCAAAAAAGAACAGATGAATGCCTAGTTAGCAATACTCACCTTCTATTGTACTGTTTCGTTGATAGTTTGTCGAGTTGTAAACGTGACGATTGTTTGAAATTTTTGCAAGGATTCCGTACTATAAAGTAGAGGAGGCGATTCTTATGAAAATTAAAACCTTACCACTCGGACCTATACAAGCGAATTGTTATCTGATTAGTAGTCCCAACGGTAATTGCCTAATAATCGATCCAGGAGAAGAGCCAGAGAAAATTATTGAAGCAATCGAAGCGGCAAATATGAAGCCGATAGCGATTTTACTGACACATGCACACTTCGATCATATTGGAGCACTTGAGCCAATACGTAAGCGATACGACATTCCGGTATACATCCATAAAGATGAAAATTTATGGTTACGCAATCCGGATTTAAATGGATCAGCGAAATATCCAATGTTAGCACCTGTTGTATGTCAACTGGCAGATCATACTATTGACCGTGAAGGTACAATGCAACTCGGTCCTTTTGAGTTCGAAGTACGCCACACCCCAGGCCACTCACCAGGAAGCGTAAGTTACGTTTTTCATGATAATCGGTTCGTTATTGTTGGAGACACGTTGTTCCGCCAAGGAGTTGGTCGTACAGACCTTCCTGGAGGTAACACACATCAATTGCTGACAGCGATTGAGCAGAAGTTATTATCTTTAGACGAAGATTATAAAGTCTATCCAGGACACGGGCCAAAAACAACTCCTAAAGACGAGATGGACTCAAATCCATTTCTAAATGGATTTTAAAAAAAACAGCCGAATTTCGGCTGTTTTTACTTTTAGTGTCCTGCTCCTGGTACGTGAATGAATGTTGCATAGTACGTGAACCCAACTGTAAATAACATTAAGTACGCGCCAAACATATACAAGTACATTCTTTCAGTAAGTTTCATGTAGCCAAGCAGCATGAAGAAAATAGTACTTGCGACAAATAAAAGTGCGACTTGGTCCATATGACCAACAAAAAACATAACTGCGAAAATCCCTGTCCAGAAACCACACAGCTTGAACATATTATCCATAAGTGCGTCCCTCCTTACAACAATACAATAAACTCCTCTCTATTATATAGGATAGTGCTGTCAAAAGTAAACTCAAAGTAAAGGGTTCGATGTGACAAATCCGTGATTTTAAAATAATTTTAATTAAATGAAAATTAAATTGACATACGGCTATGGGTATCCAAAATGCTACTTTCGCGCAAACTATTCCATTTTGTCTTAAGGGGCATTATACTATGGGCAAGACATAAAGCGGTCTTATGTTTATAGAGAGAGGGGTGTACATGGAAACTCAAGAAAATGTGATTGAACAAAAGTGTTTTCAATTATTGCAAAAAGCAATTGATGTGGATGCAACAGATATTCACCTTGTACCAACTGAAGATGGCTATGGCTTGTTTCACAAAAAAAGCACCAAGCTGGAACGGATCGGTAAACTCCCCCCACAGTTAGCGACCCGCATGATTTCTTTTTACAAATTCCTATCTTCCCTCGATATTAGCGACCGCCGAAAACCTCAAAGCGGTTCATTCCACAAACAATTCAACAAAAGTAACTACTCATTTCGTATTTCAACAATTCCATCCATACATTTAAATGAAAGTGCGGTCATACGGATTCAACAACATGACCGGATTGTATCACTTGATCAATTATGCATCGAACCATCATGGGCTGAAATGCTGAAACACTCCATAACTAAGCAACAAGGTCTTTTCATGATCACAGGTCCAACTGGCTCCGGCAAGACCACGACTATCTATTCATTAACTGCACATTGTGTTAATGAGTTAGAGCGTCACGTAATTACATTAGAAGATCCCGTTGAGAATCCTCATAGTCATTTATTGCAAATTCAGGTGAATGAACGTGCGGGTATGTCTTATGCAGCGGGACTCAAAGCAATTCTACGCCATTCGCCGGATGTCATTATGATAGGTGAAATTCGTGACGCAGAAACAGCGAAAATTGCTGTGCAAGCTTCTTTAACGGGTCACTTAGTTTTAACTACTGTCCACGCAAAAGATCCTTTAGGCTGCTTTTATAGGATGATGGATTTCGGTATCTCGCCAGAGGAACTGCGGCAGACGGCCGTTTGCATTTCAGCTCAGCGTCTCATTCGTAAATCTGATGGCGAATTGGCAGCTGTTTTTGAGATTTATCAAGATGAAGAATTAGAGAATCTTAAAGACTCCCTTAGTAAGAAAGAACCGATCTATCTCTCTGAGGAAGGGAGTGTAGAGGCAGTTGCGAGAAAATACAGTAACTCCAATTATTCATCCTAAGCGTTGGTATTCACGAAAAAGAAATTCGTTATACGTTGTAAAAGACAAGTCGCTGTTTCTTTTGCGTGCTTCTGAATTACTGCAGGAAGGCTATACGATTCACGAATGTTTTTCTTTATTACTACCTCATCACAGTTTAAATAGTTTGAGCTTGATACAAGAAGTTGATGACATTTTTAGAGAAGGAGCAAACGTTTCCGAAGTACTTAGAGTACTAGGATTTCCAGACAGGATTTTATTGTCTGTTGAGTTGTCGGAGACTGATGGAAGGTTAGCAGAAGCGTTGAATGGCGCGTCCCTACGTCTAGAAGCAGCACAACAAAGAAAACAGAAATTCATTCAAGCAGCGACTTATCCAGTTGTACTCATGTTGGCTATGGCGTTATTGCTGATTGCATTCAAGATTTATTTTCTACCGAACTTCGAGACACTAGCAACTTCTCGTTCGGTAACAACTCAAGGTATTGAAAAATACTTACCTCGTGTGGTAGCGAAAGCACCTGATATGTTATTAGGAGGAATCGGCGCTGGTGGGGCTTTGTTAGTATTTACTAGAATCTATTTGAAACGATTAAGTCCTGCAGCAAAAATCAAAAGAGTAGTAGCGCTTCCGTTTGTTGGTGAAATGTATAGTAGCGTTTTGACGAGACTATTTGCTTCTGAAACCGGAAACTTACTCTCAGCGGGTAATTCAATTCAAGAAGCGATGACTATTTTAACGAAACAAAAAACGGATCCCATTTTAGCGCGAGTTGCACAATCGATTCATGAGGAAGCAGGAAAAGGAGAACCTTTTCATATAGCGATAAATCTTACAGATGGGCTTACACGAGACTTATCGTTCTTTGCAAAACACGGATCTGACAGTGGCCATTTAGCTAAGGAATTGTTGCTCTATAGTGAGCAGTTAGGGAGCACAATTGATCGAAAAGTGAATCGGATGATGGCCATGTTGCAACCAGTTTTGTTTGTCGCTCTAGCCGTTTGCATAATTGCAGCGTATTTAGCACTATTATTGCCCGTATACGGAATGATAAAAAACATGTAAAAGGAGCAAATCCAATGAAATTTTTACGCAATGAGAAAGCGTTCACTCTGATAGAAATGATGATTGTTCTATTAATTATTTCTGTTGTTAATATATAGATTTGAAATAATGACTATATCAATGCGTGTTTAATTATAAAAAAATATATGGACTACCTTAGATTGAACTCCCTAATATATTTCAATACCGTTCCTTGTGATGTTTTTAATTCATGTGCAATATCTATACTACTTATTTTTTGATTTTTAGAAAGTATATCTTTGATGCCTTGTACTAATACCGCTTTTCTCTCCGGACTACCTTTACCTAGTTTCATGTTTGAATAGGGACCGAAGCGTCTTTCATCCTCTCGTAAAGTCTGTGCATTCAGCTCTGTAAGTCGTTTCAATTCCATAAATGATATAGGCTTAGGTTGAGCTTTTAAAAGCTCCTGTGTGGACTCATAGCGTGCTTTTTGAGAGGCTATCAACATCTCTTCATATACTAACACCGTATCATCTATTTTAATTTTAACCTCAATTGGTAAGTTTCTTAGTGTGTGTAATTTCAATACCAATTCATTAGTGTCAGGTAATAGAATAGCACTTTCAAACAATGTACCAAATAATTCTTCTTTATCACGATCGTTATATTCTTCTTCGAGCCGATGGATAGACGCTAAATGTTCCTCTATATAGGTTAAATTATCAATGATGATTTCATAGCTGTATTGATCAGACTTTATTAGTTCTATCTTTTTCAAGACATCCGTTAATGTCTTATTAAACTCCAAACTTTTCAACTCAATTTCCTTGGATTTATTATCAAGTTTTTCTTTAGACCATTTACCATCAACATATAGATCTAATAACTTATCGAGTTTTTCGTTGTTTTCAACGATAGAAGTTTGTAGGAAGTTTGCTTTAATTTCTAATTCGTTTAACCTTTCAGTATCTGTAAATTCAATATCAAGATATAATTTAGCTGTTTCTTCACTCAGTAAAATGTCTTTTACTGCTTTTGTAAGCGGTCTGACAACTTGTAGAGCGTTGTATCTTGGCTCTGCAGGACAAGGATCTGCCAGTCTTCCATTATGACTTAAATACCATCTACGTTTGCCAGTTTTATCTGCTTGAGCTTGTTGCAACCTAATTTTGCGATTGCATATTCCACATTCGATATTTAACAGGCCTAATGGATGATGATCATGCCTGTAACTAGGGAATTGAATATCATTATTTTTAACGCGATGTTGAATCCGATCATAGTTTTCTTTTGATCTTAGATTTGGATATGCCCCTTCAGCAAAAATTGTTTCTCCATTTGAAAATGTTTTTTCAAGAACGCCGTGATATGTTTTGGCGTTTAATTTTGTGTAAACGGTATTGGAATGCCAGGGTCTTCCGTTGGGTGTTTTGGAAAAAGTATTTAGGTGATGTGCTATTGCCCCAACCCCATATCCATCTTCAAGGAACATTTTATCAATGTATGGAATAACCCATGCGAATTGTTCGTTAATTGAAACTGTCTTTGTTTCTTTATCAAATATATATTCATCTGGCTGCCGCCCCCAAAGTTTTCCTTCTCGAGTGTATTGTCTCAAACCTCTCGACATTTTTCGGAGCATATCTTTTCTTGATCGTTGTGCAAGTAGATTTTTCAAATCAGACATGAACTCATCATCAATATTAGTTAAATCTACAATGTTACCAGGCTCTGCAATTTTAACTTGGTTATCTCGTAGTACACCTTTAAGGTATTCCCACTTCACGGTATCTAAACGAGATAAACGGTCTTGTTCGATACAAAGTACAACATCCACAAGTCCCTCTTCAACCGCATCCAACATCGCTTCTAACCCATCTTTTTTTAATTTAGTACCACTATCCACGTCCTTATAAATATCGACAATTTTCCAATCCATCGAATTTGCATATCTTTTTAATTCGTATATTTGAGCACTTAAACTATATCTATCTTCTTGCAATTTAGTGGACACGCGGATATAGATAGCGACACGTAAATTAATTGACATATAAAATAAACCTCCTTTAGAATCTATTTTTTTCTAATACGCCAAGCGGTTCGAAGTACACCGCATAATCATCTACAATCGCAAAAAGGCCATGCTCCTCTTTATAACGATAGAGTGTTTCCTCGATAAAGGGTTCAGTTACTCCCAAATAAAAAGCCAATTCATATCTGTTTTTAATGCCGGATTTATATGCGTCTATAAAACTAGATAAAGGTACTAGCCTCTTGTAAGCCCAATTTCTCGCTCTTTTCTCCTGCTTCCTATTCATTAGCTTTGTTTGATCTAATATGACTCCACAGGAAGTATGATAGTGCCCTAGCTCCTCGGCTAGGACACAGCATTTTTCAATACTCGTGGGAATTAATTTATTGATTTTAATAAAGTTGTCAGAATATAAACCTTTGATTCTTCCTTTCAAAGGTTCCTCGTAGACTTCTACGCCCTGTTGAAATGCTTCATGCAGTAATTTCTCGTAAGGCAAATAAATCACTCCTGACCTTTTCGCTTCATACGTACGAATTCTTTAAAACGCTCAATTTCGTCTAGTTCATCATCTGTCCACTCTTCACCGTCATGGTGTGCAGCTATTGTTTCAATGTGAGTCTCTTCAGTGCGACCCAAAAGGTAATCAACGGAGACATTAAAGTAGTCTGCAACTTTTTGTACATTCTCAGTTTTAGGGGAAGATGTATCCCATCTGCGAATTTGCCCATTTGAAATACCAGTCTTTCTTTCTACCTCTGCAATAGTAACTTTTTTCATAGTGCATAATTTTTTAATCCTATTGACTAAACTCACTTATATCAACCTTTCGTGAGCTTATGAAAATAAAAATAGCATTTGCGCTATTTATGTATTGACAATTAGCGAGCGCGCTACTATACTTTGTTCATAAGCTACTTTATTCGCTAAAAAGCAACAAAAAACAGGACCTATTAAAATACATTTTTTCGTTGGGGAACGGTTAAATGGCGTATTTAAAGGCTTTTTTAAGTCTTATTTAGCTATGCATTGATAATAGCATGTACGCTAATTTAGGTCAATACATTAGCGAATAATTTAGCTTAGTATTCTTTGGAGCGCTGTGATACCGAGCCAATGACGGTATATCTCATGAAAAGAAAGGTGGTTCTGATATGTCGCAAGATTTAGGGATACAAGTTAGGTCGGAATTATTCAAACGAAAGATGAAACAAAAAGAGCTGGCCGATTTGGTAGGCATTTCAAATGCTTACTTGTCCGATATTATAAACGGTCGGAAAGATGGTCCCAAGGCCCAAGAACATATTAAGCACATCCAAAAAATCTTATCCATCTAATAATAAAGAGGTGTTTTCATGGAATTGATAAACCGTGAGTTAGTAAAAATACGTACACACCTACCTGAAAAACTGGCAAAGTTATCAGTTCGAAACTCTCAACAAGCTTTAGATTTAATTCAGCATTGGGGAAATGGAACGAAACCCCTTAGAGAAATATGGGATTTGGCGAACGACAATTTAACGGAGGTAATCGAATGTCCATCAAAGTAAAGGCTTGGAAAAATCTAACGCTACAACAAAAGTTGGCATTAATTTATTTCGCTTCACAAAAGTAATTAATAGAAAGGAGTCTAATCATGGAAAGGACAAGCGTTTGTATCCTACCAGGTAAACCAGAAATAGCATTCAAAGAAATGCGGGAAATCTGGACGTCTAAATGCGGATCTTGGAAAGTCGAAGCAAAAGTGGAGGGTTTAGAAAGCGTCCCGAAGTTTAAAGTTCGAACTGTACGGATCTTGCGTAGAAATTCGAAAACAGGGGAATTTTACGATGCGGATTTGAATCCAAAGCTCAACATCCCATCGCCAGTGAAGAGAATCTATGGAGACTTTCGGAAGCTTGTTAGGGAATTTTGAGAGGAGGTGAAACAGATGAATATTACAAAGGCTGATGAACTGAAGGAGCTTTCAGAATCGGGACGTGTTGAATTTGAGAAAGGCGTGTTGGAAGGCCCCTTTTTTAAAAATATTCTTGGTCAAATGGAAGAAGCGGCACTGAAAGGATACAGCGGATTTGAGAAAACTATCTACGACACTGAGGAGATTCGAGAGTTGAAAGTTATTCAAAAAGCATTTTTAGATGCAGGTTACGAGTGCAAATTTGAGTTTGAGAACCACAAAAATCTATTGGGTTTATCGTATACCACTCGAAAATTCGTAGTCGACTGGAACAAAAAATGACCGTCTGGCAGGACGGCCACTTAACACATTACACACATTCAGTTTACCACGTATGAGGGAGGAATTGGACAAATGATTAAAATCAATAAGTTGGAAATCGAAAACGTCAAGCGTGTCAAAGCCATCAAGATTGAGCCGACTACTAACGGTCTCACAATCGTTGGTGGGAGAAATAACCAAGGTAAAACAAGCGTGCTGGACTCTATCGCTTGGGGGTTAGGTGGCAATAAGTACAAGCCGAGCCAAGCAGACCGAGAAGGAAGCATGGTTCCACCTTATCTCAACATCACGCTGTCCAATGGATTGGTGGTTGAGCGTAAAGGTAAAAACAGCGAACTGAAGGTATTAGACCCGAATGGCGAGAAAGCCGGTCAACAATTGCTGAATAGCTTTGTCGAAGAGTTCGCTATTAATCTTCCAAAGTTTATGAATGCGTCGAACCAGGAGAAAGCGAACATCCTGCTTCGTATTATCGGGGTAGGCGAACAACTTGCTCAATTCGAGAAAGTAGAGAAAGAAGCATATAACAAACGCTTAACTATCGGTCAGATTGCTGACCAAAAACAAAAGTATGCGAAAGAAATGGCTTACCATAACGATGCACCGAAAGAGTTGATTTCTGCGTCTGATCTTATTCAGCAACAGCAAGCAATCCTTGCGAAGAATGGTGAGAATCAACGTAAACGTGAGCAGGTGCAGTATATCCAGAATAATTTTGACCAGCAAATACGGGAAGTCGAGAGGATACGTAAAGAGCTGCAAATCGCAGAAGGTAATTTGCAGAAAACATCGCAGGACTTGGAGACAGCTAAGAAATCTGCAATCAATCTACACGATGAATCGACTGAGGAGCTACAGGCGAATATCCAACAGATCGATGATATCAATCGGAAAGTCCGTGCGAATCTCGATAAGGACAAAGCTGAGCAGGACGCTTCGGAATATCGTGTCCAGTACGAAAAGTTGACTGCAGAAATTACAGATATTCGAAAGAGCAAAACGGATTTGCTGCAAAATGCAAATCTTCCACTTGAAGGATTGTCGGTCGAAGACGGCGAGTTAATCTTCAATAGTCAGAAGTGGGACAACATGTCCGGCGCTGATCAGTTACGTGTTTCCACTGCCATCGTAAGAAAATTGAAGCCCGACTGCGGTTTTATCCTACTAGACAAATTGGAACAGATGGATTTAGAAACATTGAATGAATTTGGGACATGGCTAGAAGGAGAGGGGTTACAGGCAATCGCTACTCGTGTCAGTACTGGAGAAGAATGCTCCATCATTATCGAGGACGGCTATGTGGCTGGACAAGCAATCGTAGAAAGCCAAGTCGAGGAAAAAGCGGCACCAGCACAACAGCCTACAACGTGGAAAGCAGGTGAGTTCTGATGCAAGTTATCAGTGGGAAAATGCAGACAGCAAAAAAAGTTGCAATCTATGGTCCAGAAGGTGTCGGAAAGACGTCACTTGCAGCACAATTTCCGAAACCGATTTTTCTTGACGTGGAAGGCTCTACTACTGAACTAGTAGTAGATCGTCTGCCAAAGCCATCGAGCTGGCAAATGCTCGAACAGCAAGTAGATTGGGCGAAAAATCAAATTGGAACATACAAAACACTGATTATTGATACAGCGGACTGGGCAGAAAAACTATGCGCTAATGACATTTGCTCGAAACAAAGCAAAAAGGGCATCGAGGATTTCGGATACGGGAAAGGCTATGTGTATTTGTCCGAAGAGTTCGGACGTTTTCTCAATAAATTATCTAATGTTGTGGAATTAGGTATGCATGTCGTCCTAGTAGCCCACAGTCAAATTGTTAAATTTGAGCAACCCGATGAAATGGGCAACTATGACCGGTACCAGTTGAAGCTTGAGAAGAAGGTAGCACCACTTGTTAAAGAGTGGGCTGACTTGTTGCTCTTTGTAAATTATAAAACATTCAGTGTCGCAGCTGATGAACATGGGAAAAAACACAAAGCACAAGGCGGTCGACGTGTGATCTACACGACACACCATCCGGCCTGGGACGCAAAGAACCGACAAGGCTTGCCTGACGAGTTGCCCCTTGATTATGGAGCGATTGCGCATGTATTTGAAACAGGACAAGTTCAACAACAATCGATTTCAACACAACAGCCAGTGATTCAAGAGCCTGTTAATCCGGCTCCACAGCAACAGCCGGCACCAATAGAACAGCCAGTACAGCAACCAACATCGACACCTACTGCGCCAGTACAGCAATCACAACCGGCACCTCAGCAGGAACAACAGAAACCGCTTGATCCAAACATTCCTGCTTCCTTGCGAGATCTTATGCAACAGCATGGAGTGGGCGAATTGGATATCCAAGTAGTCGTAGGTCAAAAAGGTTATTACCCAATCGATACACCAATCGTCAATTACGACCCTGGTTTCATCGAAGGTGTGCTCGTAAGCGCTTGGCCGCAAGTGCATCAAATGGTATTAGACTACCGTGAAAATCTACCGTTTTAAAAATAACAATTAGGAGTGATCAAGAATGTCACAAGAACGCGAATTAGGTTGGGATGACGAGATAGTAAAAGAAGGTGGAGGCTTTACGCTTCTACCCGAAGGTGACTACAACTTTACAGTAACTAAAATGGAACGTGCACGATTTTCAGGAAGTGCGAAAATGCCTGCGTGTAATCAGGCGAAATTGGAACTGGCAATACAATCCGCTGAACATGGTGAAGTTACAGTTTTTCATAACTTATTTCTACACACGAAAACAGAAGGCTTGTTATCTAACTTCTTCATAGGGATCGGACAAAAGAGAGAAGGTGAGCCCCTTCGTATGAACTGGGGGCAAGTTGTAGGGGCCTCGGGCAGATTGAAACTCGAAATCAATAAATATAAGAGTAACAGCGGTGAAGACAAAACGAATAACCAAGTGAAAGAGTTTTATAAACCAGAAGTGGCTCAAGGCTACCAAGCACCACAACAACAGCAATATCAGCAACCTGCACAACAGCCTCAACAAACGTATCAACAACCACAGCAACCTGTTCAACAGAACCAAGCTCCATTCCCGACAGCTGGGCAGACGCAACCACAGCAAGGTGGCTATACGCAGGGGCAGTTTTAACGAAAGGGGCAGGATTGAACTATGGAACTTCGTGATTATCAAGAAGAAGCACGTCAGGCAATTCAACAGGAGTGGAGAGAGGGCGTTAAGAAAACGCTTCTCGTCCTTCCTACAGGTTGCGGTAAAACAATCGTATTCTCGAAAGTGATTGAAGATCGAGTGAAACAGGGCGAGCGTGTTCTCGTCCTTGCCCATCGGGGCGAACTGTTAGATCAGGCAGCAGATAAATTAGAAAAATCCACCGGATTAAAAACTGCAACGGAAAAAGCAGAACATACTTCAATTGGTAGTTGGTTCCGTGTTGTCGTTGGAAGTGTCCAAACATTAATGCGTGAAAAACGTCTTCATCAATTTGATGAAAATCACTTCGATACTATCATCATTGACGAAGCACACCATTGCATTTCAGATGGTTATCAACGTGTGTTAAATCATTTTGATGCAAATGTGTTGGGTGTAACAGCTACTCCCGACAGAGGGGACATGCGAAACCTAGGTTCTTACTTTGAAAGTATGGCTTATGAGTACACGCTACCCAAGGCAATCAAGTCCGGTTACCTCAGTCCGATTAAGGCGTTAACGCTTCCATTAACTCTCGATTTATCGACAGTCGGACAACAGGCGGGTGACTTCAAAATGAGCGACTTGGGAAATGCACTGGATCCGTATCTGGAATCAATTGCAGATGAAATGATCAAGAATGCTTCAGATAGAAAGATTGTCGTATTTACTCCACTTGTTAAGACCAGTCAGAAGTTTGTAGAAATCTTGAATGCAAAAGGCTTTCGAGCTGCAGAGGTCAATGGTGAATCCAAAGACCGCGCAGAAATATTGGAAGATTTCGAGAACGATAAATACAACGTCCTCTGCAACTCTATGCTTCTCACTGAAGGTTGGGATTGTCCAAGTGTTGATTGCGTAGTCGTGTTACGACCGACAAAAGTAAGAAGTCTATACAGCCAGATGGTTGGGCGCGGTACCCGACTACATCCTGGTAAAACTGAATTATTGCTACTCGATTTTTTGTGGCATACGGATCGCCATGAGTTGTGTCACCCAGCGCATCTGATTGCGGAAAATGACGAGATTGCCAAGGCGATGACCAAGCAGATTGAAGAAGCTGGCGTTCCGATGGATTTGGAAGTAGTTGAAGTAACCGCTGCAGAAGATGTCGTGGCTCAACGTGAAGAAGCTCTTGCCAAACAGCTGGCTGAAATGAAGAAACGGAAACGCAAGCTAGTGGATCCGCTTCAATTCGAAATGAGTATCCAAGCTGAGGACTTGGCTGGTTACGTTCCATCATTCGGGTGGGAAATGGAGCCACCGTCTGATAAGCAGATAAAGCAATTAGAAAAGATCGGTATCCTACCGGACGAAATCGACAATGCAGGGAAAGCCACTAAGTTACTCGATCGATTGGACAAGCGCCGCGAAGAAGGCATGACCACTCCTAAGCAGATTCGATTTTTGGAGCAACGTGGATTCGAGCATGTAGGGAGTTGGAAGTTTGATAGTGCAAAGTCATTGATTGACCGAATCGCTGCAAGTGGTTGGAGAATCCCTGCAGGTATTAACCCGAAAGAATATAAGGGCGAATAACGTTCTGTTCTTTGAATAACCTTCCAACTCTCTATTAAGGAGAGAAAGAGCTCACGAGTGCGTTAAATGACACGCAACTACTACAGACCAAGCGGTTGGCGTTCTCTCCTTTATTGAGAGTTGGAATGAAAGGATATTCAAATTAAGACGTGCCAGACAGATAATGTGCATCAACTTGCTCTGTTAATAAATAAAAAAGAGCCTAACTTGGCTCTTTCTCACTCTACTACTTCAAACGGAGCAGCAAGTCCATCAATAATAGCCCGATATTCTCCAGGGGTTAGTTTATACTTTAGACCCTCTACATCAAGAACTATGGATGACAATTTATTCGGTGGATGAATGAGCCCTTTTAGTGTGAAAAATTCAGATTTCATTGGCACATTATACCAAGTATTTCGCACTTTTTTTTCAAGAAATACATGAGTACCTGTTGTGTATACTTGATTACTGTCATTTTGAATATTAACAATGATTTTCTTAATTGATGTTGGATATTCAGCTTTCTCAGTTTTGATAGTAACACCATTTTCCGAGTCCGGTCTTTTTTGAGAAGGTGCTTCTTCCTTAAGATGTGAATCATCTGCTTGGTACCAAGTAAAACACACAAGTATCAACGCAATACAAAAAGCAGTAAAAATATATTTTTTCACTATTAAAACACCTCCCGCATTCATTGTACCAATAATTGGATAGGGAAACAGTGAAAAGTTGTTAATGTTCATTCCGATGATTTTACGCATTAACAGAAAGGAGAGAAGTGAATGCACTATGAATGCAGATATTGCGACTTAGGATTTCCGTCAACATATGAGGGGGATACGGTGTGCGGTTCTTGTGGAGCTGAATGGGAAGCAGCAAAAATACTTGTTGAAGATGAAGAAGAATAGGACGTATTTCGAAGACAAAGCGTCACAAGGAAGGTGATAGAATGACAATTTTAACAACGCCGGAAGTAGTTGCATTCATTGCTGGAGGTATTTTGCTAGGTGTTTTCGGATTTGCGTTTGGAAGATTGAGTAAAAATTGATTGAAGGCGAAGATACTCAGGCAATCGAAAGGGATTGATTCAATGGCAATGGCAAAAGAAAAAGCACTACCATTTGTCGTTCGTTTCAAAGCCAATGAATTAAGTTTGTCGCAAGGCGGCCTAGTGACGATCAACGGTGCAGATTATCGTGTGTCCATGATTCTCTCGATTCGACCTTGCGGGAAAAAGATCGTTGAGGTCACATTACTGGCACGAGCCCTGAAAGGAGAAATGGAATGAACGAACTATTCGAACGTTACGCGCTTTACGTACATTTCTATTTACAAACCGGTGATGTTTCTCATATTGAAAAAGCAAACGAAATCAAAAATACAATTATGGCAGCGTCTTAACGAAAGCGGGTAATCTCATTGGAAAATAAATTAGACCTTATTGAATTGCTAGCCTACGTTGATCCCGCCGCTTTGGATTACCAAGAGTGGGTCAACGTAGGAATGGCATTGAAACACGAAGGATATACAGCAAGTGACTGGGACCAGTGGAGTGAGAGTGACAGCCGTTACCGTGCGGGAGAATGTTTCAAGAAGTGGACTTCCTTCGAAGGAAACGGCTCACCAGTTACCGGTGCCACGATTACTCAGATGGCTAAAGATAACGGTTGGCAACCACGTTCTCAGCGCGAAGATCACGAGCTCGATTGGAACGATGAAATCTCGGGTGATTATGTAGTCATCGACAAAAACTGGATTGAAGGCAAAGAAATCAAAGAACCGTCTGCCTGGAATCCAGTACGTGAATTGACTCGATATTTAGAAGCACTCTTCGAATCTACTGAAAACGTTGGGTATGTAACAGAAACTTATGAGGTCACAGATGATAAGACAGGTGAAATAGTTCATAAGCCGACAAAGGGAGCGTCTGATCGCACAGCCGGAAAATTGATCGAACTACTGTCTCAGAGCAATGGAGATATTGGCTCTGTACTTGGCGATTATAACGAAAAAGCGGGAGCATGGATCCGCTTCAACCCGCTTGATGGAAATGGTGTAAAGAATGACAACGTCACAGAATTTCGTTATGCCTTAGTTGAATCAGACGGCATGGAAATTGAAAAGCAGAATGCGGTATTACGGGAATTAGAATTACCTATCGCGTGTCTCGTACACAGCGGAAAACGGAGTTTACACGCAATCGTTCGCGTAGATGCTGCTGATTATCCAGAGTATCGGAAACGTGTCGATTACCTATATGACGTTTGTAAGAAAAACGGCTTCATCGTTGATTCGCAAAACAGAAACCCTTCACGTCTGTCCCGTATGCCAGGCATTGAACGTAATGGTAAAAAGCAGTTTATTGTTGATACAAACATTGGGAAAGCGAATTGGGAAGAGTGGAACGAGTGGATTGAGGGAATCAACGATGATTTACCGGATCCTGAAAGCTTAACTGATTTCTGGAATGATATGCCGGAAAAAGCACCGCCTTTGATTCATGGACTACTAAGACAAGGCCACAAGATGCTGATGGCTGGACCATCTAAAGCAGGTAAGTCATTCGCGCTCATTGAGTTGTCGATTGCATTGGCTGAAGGTAGAAAGTGGCTTAGTTGGGATTGTACTCGTGGGAAAATCCTTTACGTCAATTTGGAGTTGGATCGCGCTTCTTGTCTCCATCGATTCAAGGACGTGTATACGGCGCTAGGTTGGCCGCCTGACAATCTATCCAATATCGATATCTGGAACTTACGTGGGAAGTCTGTACCCATGGACAAGCTTGCGCCTAAATTAATCAGGCGTGCACAAAAGAGTAATTACATCGCAGTCATAATTGACCCGATTTATAAAGTTCTGACTGGTGACGAAAACAGCGCAGATCAGATGGCTCATTTCACGAATCAGTTTGACAAGATTTGTACCGAGCTAGGTTCAAGCGTCATCTACTGTCACCATCACTCTAAAGGTTCGCAAGGCAACAAGAAGTCGATGGACCGTGCTTCAGGTTCTGGCGTATTTGCTCGAGACCCGGATGCATTGATTGACTTAGTAGAGTTGGAGCTTACCGATTCACTCATGAAGCAAGAAGAAGGAAAAGCCATGTGCGCTGTCTATCAAAAGTACATGGAGACTCATAACTTCAACTACTTGGACGAGCATGTATCGCAAGATGATTTGCTGTCTGTCACATCGATGGTAGATCACGCGAAACGTTCAATTCCTGATTATATGGATGCAGCCAACAAGGAGGCAGACGCAGCTGTTCAGAAAGTTCGTATTCGCTCAGCTTGGAGAGTAGAAGGGACATTGCGAGAGTATCCGAAGTTTGAAGCGGTTAACATGTGGTTCGATTATCCGGTTCACGTTGTCGACGAAACAGGTGGCTTGAAGGACATTGAGCCTGAAGGTGAAGGACCAGCATGGAAGAAGAATTTCGATAAAAAGAAGTCGAATAAGGACCGTAAAGAAGAACAGAAGGAAGCACTCGAAACTGCTTATGAAGCGTGCTCAATTGATGAGAATGTAACAGTAGATGCACTAGCTGAATTCATGGGCGTGACCGATAAAACTGTAAGAAATAGGATAAAAACTCATGGAGGATTCTGGGTAGACGATGGTCAAGTCGGAAGAAAATAAGAGGGAAAAAGTCGAGAACTTTCCCTTTCCCTCAACAGGGAAAAAGTCGAACATTTTCCTTTCCTTCTCTAGGGAAATTATCGATACTTTTCCCTACTTTCCCTGTGAGGGAAAAAGTCGAGGATTTTCGAGAATTTCCGAGGGAAGGAAAACCCTATACTACGTATAGGTAAATTACCCTTCCCTGACGGTCATGAGAAAAAAGGTGGTGGGCTTAAGCTCTGCCCGCCACACACTTTTCTCTTTCCATGACAATGCAAAATTTCAAAGCTGAAAAATAGAATGTAAAATAATGGAGGTTTTAAAAATGATGCAAGAACAAATTGGACGTATTCGAAAACGGGCTATTGAACGTGGATTAGATTCAGGTGATCCGCGAGGGCAAATTTTGAAGTTAGGTGAAGAATATGGTGAACTTTGCGCAGGATTTGCAAAAAACAATATGGACGAAGTGGAAGATGCCATCGGGGATATGGTTGTTGTTCTGACGAATCTTTCAACACAGTTAGATTTAAATATTGAGGATTGCGTGAAGCGAGCCATGGACGAAATTCAGAATCGAAAAGGCAAGATGGTGAACGGCGTTTTCGTGAAAGAAGCTGATCTGGAATGACGACTGAATTCTTCATGCCTATGAAAAAGGTTCCAACTACAACGCATCAACAAAAGCAGGTAACGGTTAGGGACGGCAAGCCAGTATTCTACGAACCGGAAGACTTGAAGGCAGCGCGTGCGAAGTTGTCGGCTCACTTAGGTCAACATGTGCCTAGAAAGAAGTACACGGGTCCTGTGCGGCTCACTACGAAGTGGTGCTTCCCTGTTACCGGAAAATACAAAGACGGCCAATACAAGCACACCAAGCCTGACACAGACAACCTACAAAAGTTGCTGAAAGACTGCATGTCGGATTTGGGATTCTGGACAGATGATGCGCTAGTAGCTTCAGAGATTGCTGAAAAGTTTTGGGCAGATATGTCGGGAATCTATATCAAGATTGAGGCGCTCTGATGGACTATGAAAAATTTTTCGCTGATGTCATCGAGTGGATCCATGCAGTCAATCAAAAGGCTGGAGAACACGGCATGGAGAGTAAAGCATTTTGGGATTGGATTATTGCTTCGTCAGAAAAGATCTGTGAACGACATGGCAACGCTAAGCTTGCACTCCTGCAAATGGCAATGATGTTTGATTGGCTCGATGAAGTATACGCTGGAAGGGGGTAGTTACTGTGTCTGAAACTTTAAGCGAGGACTACCGGCAGGAATTGATAGCCTTACTTGTACTCTGGACGGGATGGAGACGAGAGGCGTTTGAAAATATGGACGACCGGCGGCTGTTACATGAACACGATAGGAGAGTGGGGAAGTGACTACAAAGTTACGAGTGGGAACTGTGAAGCATATCGAAGCTGAGTTTTTTGATTACTACGAAACACTAAAACGGATTCAACAACGTAGAGAAGAATTGCTAGCGGGATCTAATGAAGAGTTGGTTGGAGGGAAAAGCAATCTGCCATCCGACCCGACTGGAAGCGTAGTGTCAAGGATGATTGCTGATAAACAATTGGAAGAGTACGAGCGTATTACTTCTGCAATCGAACATGTATATAATCTTTGTGACGATAACCGAAAAAAGCTAATCCGTTTAAAATATTGGACGAAGCCACAACTAAAGAGTTGGGAAGGCATCGCACAAGAAATCAGTATCAGTCGAGCCACTGCGTTCCGCTGGCGTGATGAAATTATTCAAGCAGTCGGTGAGTTGCTCGGATGGCGATAATTTTAAATTGATACCACTATGAGACTTTCGGGGTCAATTTCCGGGTTATTATGGTAACGTGGATAACTTCCATACAAGATCACGCTCGCCATTGCGTGTAGAAACCCCTGACGTAAAACACTCACTTTATTGTGGGTGGTTTTCTTTTCCATTCATATTAGATATGATAAGAGGCATAAGAAACGGGGGATGAAGCGTTGAATATTGAAATGAGGCACATATTAAGATGGGGAGTGCCTGGTTGGTTATTTATAGCAGCGAATTTGATAACATTGATATATTATAAGCCTACGTTGCTAAACAACTTTCTAAAGGAGAGTTTAGGTATAGCGTTTTTAACAACCGCGATATTGTTATGGTCGGGGATAGTTGTTGGTTATTTGTTTTATCAAGTTTATTTTGGTGTTAGAGAAATACTTCGTGAAGTAAACAAATATAAAGATCCAGCGGGTTATACTTCCAAGGAAGGTTATGTATGGCATCTTTATATTTTAGAAGTTAAAGACGAGGAAGATAGAAAATATATAACGGGAAGACATGCATACTACTTAACAGTAATTCATGGTTTCGGTTCTTTATTATCTATATGGGCAGTAACCATGATAATTGATTTAATTGTGTTATTAACCCAAGGCTATAATAATTTTATTTTATATAAATTTTTTATTGAAAGCTTCTTTGCTACTTTCGCCTTTCTAAGTTACACTCATTATCATTTTGATCTGAATAATTTTAGAGTGAGTTTACTAAACGAAAGTAAACTTTTGAAAACAGATATATTTAAGGACACAAAAAATAAATAAGATAACTTCGTGGAAAAGTTTCCATACTTGAGGGGTTTGAGTCACATCCAATCGGGTGTGGCTTTTCTTATTCTCTCTGCGGTTTTATTTTGAATGACTTTTCAAACTAATGCGTATCCTGTAACATGGTATCAAATGGATGCGGAGGGATTTGAATGGCAGAAACAAAGTCGTTTCGTGAAACACTGAAAGAGAATAATGCTAAATTCAAAGAAGGCATGCAAGCTGATAAAGAAAAACGAGCAGCTCAACATGCCGAAAACAAGAAACAGTGGAATCAAAGCAAGGCGAAAGTGAAAGAAGACTTGCAGTCGATCAAAGCACCTGACTTCACAGGTGTGAAAGATGAATTCAAAACAAAGTTTGCAGAATCGAAAAACGAATTCAAAGAACAACACGAAGAGAATAAAGCGAAGTTCGCAGAAAAGAAAGCAAGCCCTAAGACTGACGCTCCCGTTAAACGTTTTAGAGCATCTGACGTTTTAGTGATGGGACTATCATTGTGGTTAGCAATACCTTTACTTGTCGTTATCTTCATCGTAGGGTTGTTAGCAGTAGTCGGTGCATGGGATTGGATAGTAGGATTATTTAACTGACATCTCTATGGAGGTGTTTTTTTAATGCAAATAAACGAAGCGATTAGCATAAGTGGGGTGATTTAGAAATTATAGAGTACAGGAGGCGGAAGTGATGTAGATGACAAATTGGGAAGAAATCCAGAACGAATGGGAAGCCAGTGATATATCATTCAAAGAATTAGCAGAAAAACACGGACTGAAAGATTCAACAATCCGAAGTCGAAAGAATCGCGAGAAATGGCAGCGCGGAAATGTAGAACGCAATGCAACGCCTACAACGCAACGCAAGAAAAACGTTGCAACGAAAAAAGAGGAATTCGAGCCTGTTGTAGAGTCGGTTGACATAACTGATAAGCAACGGCTTTTTTGTCTTTACTACATTAAATGCTTCAATGCGACCAAGGCGTATCAGAAGGCATATGATTGCAGTTACTCGGTGGCGAATGTGGAGGGTTATCGCACCCTGGTAAAACCTAGTATCGAAAAGGAAATTCGTAGGTTAAAAGCGGAAATGCAGAGTGAACTGTTTTTAGATGCTACAGACATTGCAAGAGAGTATTTGAAAATGGCTTTTGCTGATATAACAGACTTCCTTGCATTCGGAACTAGAGAGGTCCCTGAGTATGATGCGGAAGGAGAACCTCTTCTTGATTCAGAGGGTAAACCCGAGACACGGACAGTTTCTTTTGTAGAGTTCAAGGACTATACAGAAGTAGACGGGACGATGATTCAGGAGATCAAGCAGGGGCGCGATGGAGTGTCTATCAAGCTTTACGATAAGCACAAGGCAATGCAGGAACTAGATAAGCGTTTGTTGTCTATGGACCAATTAAAAGTCCAGAAACTCAAAGCGGAAATTGAGAAACTAAACAGCGCGGATGACAACGAAGCCGAGAAAGATGTAGCTGCTGCTTTAAGGGGGTTAGTCAATGGAATTAACGCCAAAGCAGATTGAGGTTGTAGAGAGCGTCCGCACAGAAGACCCGAAGATATTGATTATGAGTGGTGCAAAGCGTGCGGGTAAAACTCACGTGGCTTTGTTGCTATTTTTAGCTCATGTAGCGAAATACGAGGGAGAGGGACTTGCCTTTATCCTTGGTGGAGCGACTTACTCATCTATATGGAGAAACATCTTGGATGATATGGAGAAGATTATCGGTCGCGACATTAAGTTAGATAAAAAGAACTCCTTTCAACTATTCGGAAACAAGATATATGTTTTTGATGGATCTAAATCAGATTCATGGAAGAAAGCGCGGGGCTTTACAGCTGCCGGCGCTTTTTTGAATGAAGGAACAGCATTACATGACATGTTCGTGAAAGAAGTCATTTCTCGTTGTTCATACAAAGGCGCACGCATAATCATCGATACCAACCCTGAGAATCCAGGACATCCTGTAAAAGAGGATTATATAGACAAGGATGGACAGACCTTAGACAGCGGACGCCTGAATATCAGAGCGTTCCATTTTACGTTGTACGACAATATCTTCCTTGACCCTGAGTATGTTGAGAGTATTGTCGCTTCTACCCCATCCGGAATGTTTACGGATAGGGATATTAAAGGGCAATGGGTTGCAGCTGAAGGTGTTATCTATAAGGACTTCGATCAGCATGTTCATTACATTACTTCAGAAGAGGCCGAGAAACTTAATTTTGTTCGCTATTGGGCTGGAGTTGACTGGGGTTATGAACACTATGGATCCATTGTAGTTCTCGCTGAAGATGATCAAGGTGATATTTATTTGGTTGAAGAGCATGCAAGACAACACGAGGAAATTGATTACTGGGTGGTCGTAGCGAAAGATATCAAAGCGAGGTATGGAAATATCAATTTCTATTGTGATACAGCGCGTCCTGAACATAAAGTAAGATTCCGCAGGGAAGGTATTCGTGCATTTGATGCTGACAAAGCTGTCGTTTCCGGAATTGAAGAAGTGGCACGACTGTTTAAATTAAGAAAGCTTAAGGTAGTTAGCGATAAGGTGGATCGTTTCAAAAAAGAAATATTTATGTACGTATGGAATTCAACGACTGGAGAACCCGTTAAATTATGGGATGACGTCCTAGACGCATTACGTTATGCGATATATACGCACTTGAAACCGAAAAGACGAAAAACAAGGTAGGTGAAGCCATTGCTCCATTTTAAAAAGCTGATAGACCAACAGGGAATCACTCCTGATCTAATCGCTAAAATCATAGAAGCACACCAGGAAGACTACAACCGGATGAAAGGGTTGTATCAGCGCTACAAAGCAGACCTAGACGGTCCGAAGATATTCACGCGTCCTTCTCTGGTTCACGAGGATTTCGAGACTGGTGGGAACGCCCATGTCACACGAATCGATGACAAAGTAGATAACCGACTCAATAACGCATTTGATGTGGATATCGTGGACACGAAGGTTGGCTACATGTTCGGCCATCCGATTGGCTATAACCTGGACATCCAGGACGCGGCATTAAAGAAAGAGATCGACACGTTTATCCTCCGCAATAATACAGAAGATATCGATTCTGAATATGGGAAGATGGCCGCTATTTGCGGTAAGGCTGCTCGATTAGCCTATATCTGCAAAGAGGGCGATGAGCGACTGAAGAATATAGACCCGTGGGAAGTAGTTTTTATCGATGAGGATATCCACGAGCCGGCTTATTCTCTGCGTTATTACACAGTGGACGAAACGGTATACGCTGAATTTTACGATGATATCTACATTCACTATTACGAGCAAAGCAATGGTTCGTCGTTTGTGGAGAAAGATGTGGTGCCGCATGTATTCGACTTCAATCCGTTATTCGGGTTAGCGAACAATCTTGAGCTGAAAGGTGATGCGGAAAAGGTATTGTCACTGATTGACGCATACGACAGAACCCTCTCCGATGCTTCCAATGAGATTGAGCAGTATAGACTTGCCTACCTCATTCTTAAAGGCTTAGGCGCTGATGAAGAGACGCTAAGAGACGTGAAGAAGTCAGGGATGTTCGAACTCTTCGAGAAAGATGACGATGTCTCCTATCTCACGAAAGATATCAACGATCAGATGATTGAGAATCACTTAAACCGATTGGAAGACAATATTCTCCGATTTGCTAAGTCAGTCAACTTCACCGATGAATCATTCGGTGGTCAAGTGAGTGGAGTGGCGATGAAATATAAGTTACTAGCCTTGGAAGCGAAGTGTACGACGATGGAACGTAAATACGTCTCCTCTCTGCGCTATCAATTCAAGGTTATTTTTAGTGCCTGGGCAAAGCGGAAAAGCATCGGGAAAGATGATTACCTCAAGGTGTTCTACCAGTTCAAGCGTAATCTCCCTGTCAATCTCCTAGAAGAAGCACAGGTGCAATCACAGCTTAAAGGATTCGTGAGTGAGAAGACGCGACTCGGATTGTTCTCTCAGGTGGATGATGTTGAATACGAACTGGATGAGATGGAACAGGACACATTGAAAGTCGGACCCACCTTAGAGCCGTTGGCAGATGATGAAGAATGAACCAATTCGATATTGAAGCAGCGCTGAATGATTTACTGGCAAAGGCAGAAAGCGATTTGGAGAAAGTCTTCGCTAAACGATTAAAAACAATTCTCTTTCAGGTTTCCGAGATGTTCAGGAAACACGAAAAGAACGGTGAACTGTCGTTTACAGATCTAAACAAGCACAATCGATTCCAGAAGGAAATGAAGCTGATAGCCGATACGCTATCCAAGGATTACTCCCACATTGTGAAGGTGATGCAGGAGACGGTTGAACAGCAATACGTAACCAAATACCTTATGACCGCTTATCTGGTCGATATGGCAGTTACAGACGGTACAGAGATGGGCTTCTCGATTCCTTCTCTTCCCACTATTAAACAAGTCTTGCTGAACCCCATTGAGTTCTTAACTCTCTCAAAAATCATGGAGCAACACAGGAACGATATTGTGAGGAAAATCAATATTGAGATAGCGCAGGGACTGATTGCCGGCGAGGGATACGCAACCATTGCGAAGAGGATTGAGAAGCAAGTAGGCTTTGCATCCAAGAAAGCGCGACTGGTTGCCCGGACTGAAGCAGGCCGCTCTCGTTCGATTGCAGCCGAAAACGTAATGGAGGAAGCTTCTGAATACGTGAAGATGACAAAGGTGTGGGCGTCTATGCTAGACCATCGTGTCCGTATGACGCACAGACAGCTGGATGGCAAGGAAGCGGACAAGGATGGTTTATTCCATTACAAAGCGAATAAGACGGTTGCTCCTCGCTTGTGGGTAGGTCCGGACTCTGCTGCACTTTCTATTCAATGCCGGTGCCAGATAATCATGAAGGTGAACGGTAAGCTCCCTGAACAACGCCGCGAACGAGATTACATGGATGATAAATATCAGCAGAGACTTGCGGATAAGATTGACCAACTCATGTATGACGATGATATGACATACAAGCAGGCGTTGAAGAAAGCACAGAATGAGATAACTCCGCCTAGTCGTGTGATTCCTTATGTGAGCTATGACCAGTGGTTGAGAAAACGGTGATCAGTGGATACTGCGTTATAAAAAAACAAAATCCCCTTCCTTAAAGGAAGAGGAGAATTGCCGCTACTGTAGTAATAGCTTTAATTACTAAGTCACTGGAAATTTTGATATGGATTTCCATAACCACACCTCCTTGAAGAGAGGAGGATTTCAGGTTTTTAGGATATTTATGTAATATCGGAGCGGCCTGTCCTCTCTTCAATTACCAATTTAAAGATAACACGGTATTTTAACAGAGTAAACGCTATCTTATCGACAAAGTTCGACACAACCGAAAGGAAGTGATCCGTTATCTCGGTTCGTGCATCCGTCATTGCACCAGTCGATGCGTAACAGACTATAAACGCGATAACGCTTGTCCTGAGCATGACAACATAAAAGGCTTATTTATTATGCGTTCCATGGGCTTTTAGCGTGTGGTGGGCAAAGGAGGAATTACATTGAAAATTGATATTGAACAGTTAAAAACATTGGTGGAAAGTGGCGACAAGGCGGCTCTTGAATCCCACATTTATAAAGCGTTGGAAAAAGAGGACGTTGCGTTGGTGCGGTCGGTCAATGCAGATGTACGGAGTGTCATTGATGCAGAGAAAGACAAGCATCATAGCAAGGCGTTAGATACATGGAAAGCGAACAATCTAGACACTCTTGTAGAAGCGGAAGTCAAAAAGCTGAATCCGGACAAATCCCCTGCTGAAATCGAACTTGAAAAGCTGAAGAAGCAATTCGAGGACTCAGAGAAAGCTCGAAATCGTGAGAAGCAGATGAATCAAGCGATCAAGACAGCAACGGACAAAGGATTGCCAATTGACCTGCTGGACTACTTTGTAAGCGATGACGAAGAGAAAACGACTGCTAATCTTTCGAAGTTGGAAGAGGTCTATAACAAGGCTGTGCAAGCATCAGTAGACGGCAAGTTCAAGGAGAATGGTCGAAACGTAAATTCAGGCGGCAATGGTTCACCAAGTACAATCAAGTCCATTCAGGACATGGCAGCGGAACACAATATCCGCAATCAAAACTAAAGAAACCAGAAGGAGACTATTGAAAATGAAAAAATCATTTAAACCGCAACTTAACAAAAAGGGATGGTTGACACTCAACATCCAGCACTTTGCAAAACAAACGTATACACCGGATCACGTTCTTATGTCAGATGTGAAGACAGGGAAGATCCCTGAAGAACAAGGCGGCTTAATTATCGAGGATGTTATCAAGGGTTCCACAGTCATGAAGCTTGCTAAGAATGAGTCGATGACCGCACCGAAGAAAAACTTCTCGTTTAAAGCAAAAGGTGCCGGTGCTTATTGGGTATCTGAAACAGAAGTAATCAAGACTTCTAAGGTTGAATGGCTACAGGCTTCTATGACTGCTGAAAAGCTCGGTGTCATCATCCCATTCTCGAAAGAATTCTTGCGTTATACAGCGAAAGAATTCTTCAACGAAGTAAAGCCGCTAATTGCTGAAGCATTTCACGAGACATTCGACATTGCTGCACTATTCGGGACAAACTCTCCATTCGCTACACACGGGAGTGGTAAAGCCATCTTTACAGGTGCTACGGATGCGGGAAACTCTGTCGCACTGGGAACAGGTGCCAACTTGCAGGATGACATCTTCTCGCTTATGGCATTGATTGAAGCGGATGGATTTAACCCTGATGCGCTCGCAACTACGAACGCATTCAAGCAAAACCTACGTACAGCTAAGGATCCTAACCACGCTCGACTGTATACGGATTTGAACAACGTAGAGGGCTTGCCTGTTGCGTATGCAAAGCCGGAAGCATGGGACAAGACGAAAGCCGCTGCATTGATGGGTGATTGGGATTATGCACGCTACGGTATTCTCCAGGGCATCGAATATGCTATCTCAGAGGATGCACAGTTATCTTCTGTTGTAGGTTCAGATGGAAAGCCTATCAACCTATTTGAACGTGATATGTTCGCGCTTCGTGCCACGATGCACATCGGTTACATGAACGTGAAGCCGGAAGCATTCGGTGCGTTGACTCCTGTTGTTCCTGGACCATAATACAAATTTGTTAGGAGGAAAATGAAATGACTAAATACAGCAAAGCGTCTGACAGCTTAGTGAACGTTGTAGACGCTAACGGCAAAGCGCACAAGGTGACACAGCGCGCTTTCGATGTGGTGTATGTGCATCAAGGGTACAAGTTATCGGACGGTGAGGTCGAGGTAGTGAATGACCCTGAAGAAGTTGATTACTTCCAGTCATCCCGTGAAGAACTTGAAGCCGTCAAAAATGACGACTTGAAAGCATTCTTGGATAAAGAAGAAATCGAGTTCGATGCGAAAGCGAAAAAAGAGGATTTAATCGATCTAATCCTCGGAGAGTAGGTGGTATGAATGGACGTAGTATTCAAACCTTCTCAAGCAGATGTGGATGAAATCAAAGGGATTCTTGGAATTCCGGTAACTGATACATCGAAAAACGAATACATTCAAACCATGCTCCCTCTTCTGCTTGAATCGGTGATGGCTTACACGAACAACAACTTCAATATCCAAACAGACGGCACATTACGCATACCAGGTGGCGTGAAAATTTACTTGGCCAAGGCAATTGAACGCAACACAATGAAGACAGGCTTATCGGCTCGGTCGATGGGTTCTGTCTCTTATTCGTATGACCATTCAGTTCCGAACGAGCTAAAAGATTTCCTGAAGCCATACAGGAAGGTGAAGTTCCATGCTTCAAGATGAGTATCCACATACAGTGACATTTCAGTCGTTTAAGAAGGTGTCTGATGGTGGAGGTGGCTATGTAGAGGAATGGTCGGACGTGCTCACAATATCCGGTTTCATGGACACTCCTTCCAGCCGAGAGATATTCCAAGCCATGCAGTTACAAACTCCACTTGACCGTAACCTTTACTATCCATATCGAACTGATGTTAACGAGAAAATGCGATGCACTTTCGAAGGTGAGATATATGAGCTCATTGGTAAGCCACCAGATCAGGGCGGACAACATGAAATCATGAAGGTTCCGCTTAAGTTGGTGCCATAATGGCAGGGAATAACGTCAAGGTTGGTAACCGTGCTTTGGCTAATGCTCTTAAAAAATACGGAGATAGCGTTATAGATGATGTTAAACGGATTATCACCGAAACCGCGTATATCATAATGAACAATGCGAAGGTAATGGCGCCTGTGGATGATGGAAACCTACGAGATTCAATCGAGGTCGAAATTGTTCCAGGAGGAATGACTGCCATTGTCAGAGTTACCGCGAATTATGCCATTTACGTTGAGTACGGGACTGGTATTTATGCTGTTGAGGGTAATGGTCGTAAAACGCCGTGGACATACTACTCTGACAAGCTCGGTCGATTCGTGACTACCGAAGGGATGAAGCCCCAACCTTTCTGGGACCCAGCTATAGAGAAGGGGCAGCGGCACTTCCGAAAAGAAATGCGAAAAATAGGCAGGTGACAAGATGGTTCAAACGGCAATGTTCGAACTACAAAAAGGAATATTTCAGAATCTCACATCCAATCCCTCGCTCACTGCTAAAGTGACGGGGGTTTTTGATTCCGTGAATGAAGGGCAGGAATTCCCATATATCACAATTTCCGAGCCGTTCATGCTTCCGTTTGAGACAAAGCAGAAGTTCGGAGAAGAATTGTCCATCGTCATACATGGCTGGTCAACCTATAACGGCAAGAAAGAAGCGATTGACATATTGAATCTATGTCTTGCTTCCCTTGCTATGAAAATGAATCTGGATGGTTTTGCGATACAAAAAGTAGAAGTGAGCTCAATGCGAGTATTCGATGATGCAGACCCACGTATCAAGCACGGCGTACTGACGATGAAATACACCATACAAAACAATTAGGAGTGATATAGATGCAACAAGGTAAAGATACGATTCTCTTAGTTCAGTCCACGGATGCAGCACTAGCTGCAAAAGGTTTGTTGATCGGGAATCTTACAGAAAACAGCTATTCCATTGAAAATGATGTGCTCGATGAATCAACTAAGTTTGGCCGCATTGTTGGTTACGGACAGAACAGTGAGTCATTCGAGTTAACAGCTTACGGCGAGACAGGTGACCCCGGACAGAAAGCAGTCCTTGATGCGATCAGGAACAAGAAGCAAATCAAAATCTGGGAAGTTGATATCAACCTCAATTCTACGGAAAAGCATGACGCTGTCTTTGCATACGGCATTGTGGAATCAGTGGAGAAGTCAGCTGCACAAGATGGCTTTGTAGAGATTTCAGCAACTGTACAGGTTATCGGTTCTTCCCAAGAGGGTGAAATCGATGCGCTACCTGCGGAAATGATTGATTTTGCGCGATATGGATTTGAAGCGCCAGGCGCGTCTACGGGCGAGTTCCCTGACCAGCAAACGGCACCACCAGGACCGTAATGGAGGGCAGGGATAACCTGCTCTTCTTTTTTAATACCACAAATGCGAATTTACTAGGAGGAAAATATAGATGGCGATTTTAACAATCAAAGGTAAAGATTACGAAGGTAAATGCACGTTTAAGTTCGACCGATTAGCAGACTCGAAATACAACGAAGCGGATGCTAATGGGAATGAAACAGGAGGGTTTATGTCGCTGTACATGCATTTGCTCCAATCATCCACAAAACACCTTCCTGCTTTTTGGGACTGCGCGCTTGAATATCTCAAAAAAGAGAAGCCGTCACTAGAGGACATCGAAGAAGCACTTGAACAACGCATTGAAGAGGATGGCGACGCAGATCAGTTATTCCGCGAAGCGTTTAAAGCGGTAGATGAATCGGGGTTTTACAAAAAACAAGCCAAGAGTTTCTGGAAGAATCTCGAAATGATGAAAGAGTCGGGCGTGACGGACGAGGAAAAAGCGGACAATCTGAAAATGTACAACATGATGGTGGACGCTCGAAACGAACTGACAGAATAGATTACGACCAACTATTAATCGATGCCGCCCACCTGTTGGGTGTGTATGATACGGATCTCATCTATTCCTGGACTCCTCGAGAGTTTAGGAACTTTACCAAAGGTGCACAACTCCGCGTGATTGACTCATATGAATTGAGTGCTATTTCAGCAATCTTTACCGCAAAAGTTAAGCGTAAGAAGCGTGTGAAATTGAAAGATATTTACGATGCTGAAAAAGCTCGTAAAGACCTAATCACACCTGCTCAACCTGTGGAGTTGAATCTTGAACGCTACAAGAAAGCGCAGGCAGCTATGAGGAGCTATAAACCAAACATGAGCTAGAAAGGAGGAACAGCGAGTGATTGAAAACTTCCAAGCAATCATCGGTGCAAAAATTAACGACTTCAACCGGAAAATGAAGCAAGTTGATAAGAAAGTAAGAGAGACCGCTTTTGAAGCAACCAAGCCAATCGGTGCGAATATCAGAGAGTTTCAAGCGAAAATGAAAGCTGTTCAAGCTACCACAAAGCGTGTGTTGAAACGTGATGACAAGACTATCAGTGCGGACATTTCACGATTCTTGCGTAAAGCGGCAGAAGTAGCGGTAGTTGCTCGCGCGTTAACCCGGGATAACATTGTCATACCTATCCGCGCTACGTGGAAAAACTACCAGAATACAATGAGAGCTATTGCCACGTTCTCGCGGAACATGAGTGAAATCATGCAGATGACTGCAAGGGGTATTATGATTTCTCTCTCTCCTGCTGTTGTCCCTATCATTGCATCGGTTGTGGGCTTACTAGGACAACTAGGACCCATGCTCGGAACAATTGCAGGTTCAACATTCGCACTTGGTACAGCGTTTGCTACAGCGGGTATTGGAGCGGCTGGATTTGGCGCTATTGCGGTAACAAATCTTAAAGATGTGTTCGGCGCTTCTTCTGATTTAAAGAAGCTACAGGAAAAACTAGATGACGCTACAGATTTAAAAGAGCGTAATAAGATTCTGAAAGAAATGCAGGCGATCCAAGGCTCGTTGAATTCCGAACAAACCAAAGCATTAACTTCCATGAATAAGTTGAAAGATACATGGTCAGGAATTGCTAAGGGACTGGAAACAAAAACGATTCAAATCTTCACGCAGTCTCTTGATATGTTTGGCAGCGTGCTCACATCGCTCACGCCAATGTTTGCCGGCGTTACAGACGCGGTAGGTAGATTGACTTCTAGTCTTGGTCAGACCATCAAATCTGACAGTATGAAAGCGTTCTTCGACTATCTGAATAAATCTGCAGGTCCTATGCTTGAAACAATCACGAAAGCGGCAGGGAACTTTATTCAAGGGTTCCTGAACATGATGGTCGCTTTTGGTCCATTAGCTGAAGATACTGCTGCCGGATTCTTAAGAATGTCGGAAGGTTTCGCGGAATGGTCATCGAAGTTGGGCGAGAGTGCAAAGTTTCAAGCGTTTGTGGACTATGTGAATGAGAACATGCCGAAAATCAGGTCGATATTCAGTGACGCGATCCAAGGCATGATTAACATGTTCGCCGCGTTTGCTCCATCCTCTGCGGATATGATGACGAGCTTGCAGGATATGATGGAACGGTTTAAAGAATGGTCGTCCACACTAGCGGAGAACCAAAGTTTCCAGAACTTTATCAATTACATCAAAGAGAATGGTCCGCAAGTAGTCTCGCTAATCGGTAACATAACGACATTCCTGGTGAATCTCGGGATTGCTCTTGCTCCGATTGGTCAAACAATGCTAGGGCTAATCAATAGATTCTTAGAATGGTCCAGCGCGATGATGGAGAATCATCCGTGGGTCGGGAAGATTATAGCTGCGGTTGTGGTATTTGGTGGTGCGATGTTAGCGGCACTACCTCACGTGATTGGTCTTATTGCTGCAATTGGTACACTAGCAACTCCAATCGGTGCGGCGCAAGTGTCCATATTATCGATGGCAGCAACTTTTATCGCTAAAACGTCGGCCATGGTAGCAAATACAGTTAAATCAGTCGCGACAATCATAGGAAGATGGGCGCTTATGGCTGCACAGTCAGCAATCCATGCAGCAAAAGTAGCGGCATCCTGGACGCTAGCTACTGGTGCGAAAATGGTTACAGCCGTTGCTAAGATGGTTGCTTCTGCGGCAACGTTTGTCGGCAAGTGGTTGTTGATGGCAACTAAAGCGACTGCAAGCGCAACAAAGCAAGCCGCTGCTTGGACACTGTCTACAGGAGCCGCGATGGCGAAGTCAGTCGCTAATATGACAAGGACAGCCGTGTTATTCGTAGCGAAATGGGTCTTAATGGGCGCGCAAGCCTTGGCTCAAGCCGCACGTATGGCAGCGGCATGGTTACTCGCACTCGGACCAGTAGGATGGGTTATTGCAACAGTAGTTGGTTTAGCTGCACTAATCATCGCGAACTGGAGCAAAATTAAAGCAAAAACAGTAGAAATTTGGAACAACATTTCTAATGCTGTCAAAAATGCATGGACTGCTGTGAAGCAAAAAACGGTCGAAGCTGTAGTGGCTCTCGGAAAAGAAATCGGAAAAATTCCAGGCAAGGTATTGGAATTCAGAAGCCAAATGCTGTCTGCCGGTAAAGATTTGGTCATGGGATTAATTAACGGAATCAAGAATATGGCGAAGGATGCGATTGGCGCAATAACTGGCGTTGTCAGTGGAGTCGTAAACAAAGCCAAGTCTCTGTTAAAGATTCATTCACCATCCCGTGTATTTATTTCGATTGGTGAGTTCGTGGGTAAAGGGATGGCGATAGGAGTATCAGCCACTCGTAAAGCGAATGAGAAAGCTATTCAAGGTGTAACCGCCGCTGTAACTGCAGTAGCCAAGAAACATGCTTCTGAGTTGTTGAAAATAGATGCGGACGCAAGAAAAGATCGTGCAGCTGTCCAGAAAGATAGTGCGAAGAAAGAGCATGAGCTTGAACGTAAAGCAGCTCAATCTATCCAATCTATTCATACAGGGGCAGCAACGAAGAAACGGAAACTGACCGCTTCCGAAGCGTTGCGAATCCGTAATATCAAAAAGGATTTAGCTGTTAACATTCAAAAAATCGAAGAGGACAGCAACAAGAAAATCGCTTCGATTAATGCTAAAGCGAAATCCGAGAAAACTAAAACAGAATCAAGTTTGGCGAAAGAGCGATTAGATGTCATTAAGCAATTTATTGATGATAAAAAGTCCACAGAAGAACTCTCGCTCGTTGCTGAAGCAAAGGTATGGGAAGCATCGATCAAACTGTTTAAAAACGGCACGAAAGAAAAAGTCGAAGCTCAAAAAGCTTATAAGAACGCTGTTCAAGCAGTCAACAATGAGATTACTGCGATCAACCAAGAATACTCGGACAAGATGCAGAAAATCAATGATGAGTTGGCGCAAAGCGAAAAGCAACTCAATGAGGAATACAGCAAAGCCTATAGCGATCGTATTAAGGATATTAAGAACTTTGCAGGCTTGTTCGATGAGTTTGTCAGTAGCTTTGAAGGTAGTGGACAGACGTTACTGAACAATCTGCAAAACCAGGTTACTGGGTTGCAAGATTGGCGCACAGTCCTAGACTCCCTGTGGGGCAAGATAGACGACAAGGATCTCATGAAGGAACTTGAAGCGATGGGACCGAAAGCCCTCGGCGAGCTCCAAGCGTTGAACACCCTATCTGCAGCAGAGTTGAATAAGTACACAGCATTGTATCAACAGAAGACGGCAATTGCGGTAGATCAAGCGACGTTAGAATTGGCTGACTTAAAAGCGAATACTACTCTCCGCATTGAAGAAATGCGCGCAGCGGCTAACAAAGAACTGGATGTACTGAAGACAGAGTGGGTAGCTAAGATAGGTACAGTCACAAAGGCTACAGACACTCAACTCCAAACGTTGAAGCAAGTCGGAGTTAACGCCGGTAAAGGGTTGATGAATGGCTTGGCTAGCATGGAGGGTGCGTTAGTAGCAAAAGCGACATCTATTGCCAACGCAGTAAAAGCGGCAATGGCGAGCGCTCTCGACATCCACAGTCCATCTCGTTGGATGCGTGACATGATCGGTAAGAACATGATGTTCGGATGGATTGATGGAATGGAAGCGATGAAGTCTAAAGTCGTTGCCATGTCGGCACAATCTACCGAGTGGATGAAGCCGAATCTTGCCGACTTGAGAATGGCGCCGCTTGATACACAAACGCAAATGACGGCGCTGAAGCGTCAGATTAAACAGGAACTGAATGTGGACATGTCAGTGAATCATTCAGGTTCAGTAGGCGCAGGAGTTGGTGGAGGGTTCAACCAAGAGGTGCATTTGCACTCACCGAAAGCTTTATCACCATCAGAAAACGCACGAGCTCTTGCCCAGGTAGGGCGGCAACAGGCATTGGCATGGAACGGAGGTTCATAATTGGAAAAACTAACCTTCTTAAACAGTAGAGGCGAGTCCATCGTATTCGATGGTCCACCTTTTTATTTGGTCAGCGTGAACGGCTTGGGTGATGTATCAGCTACCGTTCAACGTCAGAAAGCACCATATCAAGATGGAAGTACTCGAATCGGGAGCACATTGGAAGAAAGAGTCATCCCGATTGAGTTTTTAATTGTTGGTGAAAATTACTCAGAAGTATCCGAATTCCGTATGAAAATGGGTCGTGTTCTCAATCCCAATTTGGATGAGGGTACATTACGTTACGAAAACGGCCTCGTTGTTAGAGAGATTAAAGCAAGCGCTGAATCTGTTCCGTTCTTCCCAGATGGTTCTGGAAGTCGAACAAGCGAAATGCAAAAAGGTCTTGTTACATTTGTTGCATCTAACCCATTTTGGAAAACGGCGGTGGATACCGTTGAACAACTTGTGACGTTCAGTGGGGGTTTAACTTTTCCGCTTCGTTTGCCTACAATCTTTGGTAACCAGGACAGCCAAGCGAAATCCCGAATCGTCGTAAATAACGGGGATTCTCCTACACCTATTGAGATTACTTTCGAAGGACCAGCTACGACTCCTATACGCATCGATAACGAAACGACTGGGGAATTCATTGAGGTTAACCAAAGCTTATTGGAAGGTGAACAGCTATGGATTAGTACGGCGTTCGGTAGAAAGAGAGTCGAAAAGATTCTCGCAGATGGCAAACGAATCAACGCGTTCCACCATATCTTGGTCGACCCGACCGGCGCCGGTCCGTCTAGTACATTCTTTCAGCTACAACCAGGAAATAACTTGATGACCTATAACACTGGTGTCGAATATGAAAAAGCACCGGTAACAATCCGGTTTCAGCCGCGCTATTTAGCAATATAAGAGAGGTGAATTAAATGGCAGAAGAATTTATGATGTTTGACTCTGTGGATGGAGACAGGGAAGTAACTGCCGCAGATTTTGCAAAGTACTACACTGAGATTCTGACAAATGGTGTGTTCCATCGAAATGGCCTACCTTCCTTGCGTCTGACAAAGGGAGCCGGATTGACCACATCGGTGGAAATAGGTGCAGCATTTATCGAAGGATATATGTACCGCAATACAGCACCGATTGAGCTGTTACACGCTGTCGGGAATCCGTCCTATCCTCGCATAGACCGAGTGGTAGTACGGCTAGACAGAACTATCTCAAAGCGATATGTAAGAGTGTTTGTGAAAGAAGGAGTGCCTGCAACAACACCACAACCACCTGTATTACAACGCGATGATTTTGTGTACGAACTCAGTCTCGCACAGGTCAGGGTAAGTGCAGGTGTATCTGCAATTAACAGTGTGACGGATGAGCGGATGGACCAAGAACTTTGTGGTGTCGTGTCCTCTATTATCCAGGTACCTACCTCAGCATTCTTGCTTGAGTGGAGGGACTTTTTTGATGCAACGGTCGCATCCCTCGATGTGGTGGTTGCGAATTACAAAAAAACACTTGCTGATAATAAGGCAGCCGCCGATCAGTCTCTGACTGAATATGTTGCCAAGTTAGAAAAAAATCTAGCAGGCTATGGAACGGAGTTTTCTAACTGGCTCGCTCAACAACAAACGAAAGGTTTTGTCTTAGGTGGGTTCAGGGTCTATATTGGTCCAACTCCACCTGCCAATCCCAGTCAGTATGACAGATGGGTCGATACCAGCAAGTAAGTGAGGTGATTAGATGATTCATATTTACAATGCGGATTTTGAATATCAAGGCGAAGTCGACGTGTTCGAAAGTTTGATGTGGGTTCGTCGGTGGTCGAAAGCAGGAGACTTTCAAATCGTCCTCAATGCTCACACGTTCGGTATCGAAAAACTAGTAGAAGGTCATATTCTCACCATCGGTCCTGATAAAACAGGCATTATCGCACATATCGAAGAAGATACGTCAGAAAGTGGCAAAGCGAGTGATCAGATACTTGTACGTGGATTGGACTTAAAAGGTCTAATTGGAAAGCGTATTACCATTCCTCCTGTCGGATTGTCGCACGATGCTTTGACTGGCAATGCGGAAACAATCATGAAGAGCTACGTGGATGCAAACACAATTTCTACTAAGCCAGAACGAATCATTCCTAGATTATCAATTGCTCCCGATCAATTACGCGGTCCGTCTTTTTACTATCAAACAAGACATCAACCATTACCAGATGAATTGGAAAAGTTAAGTCTTGCATCTAATTTAGGGTGGGACGTTTTATTTACTGGAAAAGGCTATATCTTCGATACGCCCTCTGGTAATGATTTATCAATCCTGCAATCAGTCAACTCACCAGTAATATTCGGCGTGGAGTTTGATAATGTAGGTGAGCAAAAAATCATAACGAGTAATCTAGATTATCGAAACGTTGCAATTGTAGCGGGGCAAGGCGAGGGTGCTGACCGTGAAATAGTAGTAATTGGAGATGCTTCGGGATTAGATCGTAACGAGGTTTTTATTGATGCGCGAGATATCGAAGACGGAGCGAATCTCCCTGATCGTGGACGACAAAAACTTGCAGAGTATACAAAAGTGGATTCTTTTGAAACAGACATACTGACAGATGGTCCATTTGAGTATAAAAAAGATTGGGATTTAGGCGATATCGTCACCATTCAAAATGCGAAGAAGACACGTACTGTACACGAACGAATTGTTGAAGTGACAGAAATCCACGAAAAAGGAAGCGGCTTTCAGCTACGGGTAGTTTTCGGTAACGCTCTTCCTACATTAATCGAAAAAATTAAACGGGAATTGGACGAGCCTGAATTTAATGACGGTAGAGATGGCGTACCAGGTCCAACCGGCGAAACTGGACCACGAGGACCTCAAGGTTTACAGGGAATTAAAGGTGATACCGGAGAACGTGGGCTTCAAGGGTTAAAAGGTGACATCGGATTGACCGGTGCCACTGGTCCACAAGGTGAACGAGGATTTAAAGGTGACACAGGTTTGCAGGGACCAAAAGGTGATATAGGTCCAGCGGGTCCGAAAGGGGATACAGGTCTTCAAGGTGTAAAGGGAGCTACTGGTTCAACTGGACTCAAAGGAGATGCCGGCTACACGCCTGTCAAAGGAATTGACTATTTTGATGGAGCGACAGGACCAAAAGGTGACGCAGGAGCAAGAGGTCCACAGGGATTAAAGGGAGATACTGGAGCAACCGGCGCTAAGGGAGATACTGGGTTAACTGGACCGGCAGGCATACAGGGCGAACGCGGTCCCCAAGGGTTACAAGGCCAGCAAGGTGAAGCAGGTTATACGCCAGTTAAAGGTGTTGACTATTTCGACGGTCTGCAAGGACCTAATGGGGATATTGGGCCGAGAGGGTTGCAAGGTATCCAAGGCATTAAAGGAGATACAGGCCCTATTGGTCCAAAAGGTGACCAGGGGATTATGGGTCCTCCTGGATCCTCGCAATCCTATGTACTGTTCGAAAAAAACTTTATTTCGTCTGCGAATCAAACAGACTTTACCTGGTTAGACGGCTGGAACTTCCCAGTGGGAATTAGGGCAGTTAGTCTCTTTGTAAATGGGAAACGTCAACCACAGGATGCATTTACGGAGAAGGCAGACGGTAAGGGGGTGACAGTGCAGCCTGGAATAGATGCCGGTCAGTACGTTTTGATTGTTGCTCAGATGGCAGTGGTGGACTTACAAGGACCACGAGGAGCGCAGGGTGTGCAAGGAATTAAAGGAGAGAAAGGAGATAAAGGTGACCAAGGAATCCAAGGTGTGAAAGGAGCTACGGGAGCTACCGGTCTTACAGGTCCCGCGGGTCCGAAGGGTGAAGCGTTCAAATACACCGATTTCACCGCCCAACAACTGGAAGGTTTGAAAGGTCCCCAGGGATTGCAGGGCGTAAAAGGGGCTACCGGGAGTCAAGGTCTAAAAGGCGACAAAGGGGATACAGGACCAATTGGACTGACAGGTCTTAAAGGAGACATTGGTGCTCAAGGTCCGCAAGGCTTGAAAGGTGATGCGGGATTAACTGGAGCAACTGGTCCCGTAGGTCCCAAAGGAGACACGGGTTTAACTGGTGCTACAGGTCCTAAAGGCGATCAAGGTATTCAGGGTGAGAGAGGGAACCCGTTTGTTTACACAGATTTTACTGCACCACAACTAGCATCGCTAAAGGGCGAAAAGGGAGATACAGGAGCTAAGGGTGCAACAGGCGCAACAGGTCCTATCGGTTTAACCGGAGCTAAAGGTGACCAAGGAATTCAAGGCGTCAAGGGTGAGAAAGGTGATCCTTTCGTTTATACAGATTTCACCGCAACCCAACTCGCAGGATTAAAAGGAGAGAAGGGTGATACCGGAGCGACGGGAGCAAAAGGTGATACTGGTCCTCGTGGATTGCAAGGTATCCAGGGGATTCAGGGTATTAAAGGGGACGCGGGAGCAATTGGATTGACTGGACCTAAAGGCGATAAAGGAGATACTGGCGCACAAGGTCCTCCTGGGGCAGCAGTCGCCGATTCTGTGGAATGGCTGAATGTGCTGGGGAAGCCGACTGTATTCCCACCTTCTGCCCACTCACATTCAATTGCCAATGTTACAGGGTTACAGTCATCCTTGGATTCCAAAATGAATTCTGTTTCCGTTGGTTCAACTGCTGATCCAAACATCACCCAAGAATCCTACATTTTAACGAATCATGCGAACAGTCCCGGTGGAGGTGTCTACTGGCACATTCTCACATACTTCTATTCAGTCAGAACTGGAAATCGGGCACAGACAGCAGTCACGTATAACGGAAATGTGCCGCGATTTATGATTCGTCATATTTACGGAACTACTTGGACACCATGGGCTGAGTTAGAAACTGTTACAGGTGCTCAGAAGAAGGTTGATGATTATAAGCCCGTCCACATCGGAGCCACGCCCCCCGCAAATAAAAATTTGGTTTGGTACGACACCAATTAAAGGAGTGATGCAAATGGTTAAAGAAAAAATTTGGGACCCGACCACTTCACAGTGGGTTCAAACTGCACCAACCATGGAAGAGTTTGCGACGCATAAGGCGGATTATGTGAAGCATCCAGGGGTTGCAAAATCAAATAATATTGCAAATGCTTATTCCGTAACATTAGACCCTAGTCCAGGTTCTTACTTGGAAGGTATGGGAATCGTTGTTACAGCTAACGCAGATTCCTCAGGAGCCACTACATTAAACGTGAATGATTTGGGTGCGAAACCTGTCCTGAAAGCAAACGGGAAACCCGTTACCAATTTAAAGAACAATGGGGTTTATACAGTACGTTACAATCCTTCAGCAATTGGCACGGGGGCTTTTATCTTACAGGGTGAAGGGGGGAGTGGAAATTTACAACCGAATCAAGCCTTAAAAGGATACACCTTTTCCAATGACGAGGGAGATCAAGTCGGGTTAGGAGATGCGAACCTAGTATCCACAAACATTAAAAGTGGTGTGCGCATTTTTGGGGTAAACGGATCTTTGATAACTTTCGGAACGGTTACACCAGGAGATAACACCATGTTGGTTAGTTCGCCGGCTAAACGACGAATTGAGCAATGGCAAGCCGCGGAATTTTCAGCTTTAGTTAAGAGTGTCGTGTTGTTTGTCACCGGTGTCGTCAGAGTCAAATTCACAATGCAACAATACACAAGCGCGCTAGCAGGTGGAACGCGACTAGGTATTTTTGTGAATGGAGTTAAATTTGGTGCTGATTATTATTCCGGCGCCAGTGGATCGAGCACTTTGCCTATGACTTACACCGTAGATGTGCCCATTAAAGCAGGTGACTATTTGCAACTCAAGGGACACGCGTTGAGTATCCCGTCATATACGCTATATGCAGACGTTTACGATTTCACCGTGGGCGTGACCGAAAGACCATTCGCGACTATTGATTTAGAATAGAAAGGGGTATGTAGCTAATGAAGGTTACTATTCAATATTTAGATGACGTAGAAAAGGAATCAATCATTGCAGATCAATTGTTGAAAGGTAGTTTCCTAGTGGAACAACAGAATGTAACAGAAGGTAATTTTCTAGTGTTCGATGATGAACAACCCATTGGAAACAGAATCGACGGGCTACAAACAGACAACATGATTGTTATGATGTCCCTAGCCGACATATATGCAGAAATACAAACACTAAAAGGGGGTGCTTAATATGGCGATGGCATACGCTACTTTAATCAGTCGAACATCTTTCACTGGTTACACAATCGAAACGGTTCCGACAAACCTAAAATCACAGGTATTAATATTGCTAAAAGGAATGGGATTGGATGGGCAAGGCAACCCACTATCCACTGTGTAACACACAATCAATAAACGCAGCATAAGCTAGCGTTATTTTTTATGGCTTTTTTGCAACTCCAATTATACTAATATATGTTACTTAGTATTACTTTCGCTTAAAATGCATATACTATAATAGGTTGAAAATAATTATTTGAAAGAGGTACATCATGTCTAAAAATATAATTGAAGAAATAGCATTAGAAGAAACACGTAAGGTTTTCTCAGAGTTTAAGGATACTAAACCGACTTATATTTCAGATTTAGCTTCTGACGCGACTGATAAAGTTTTATATTCTCTAGGATCAAATTTTATAGAATCAGAGTCAAGGATTAGGGAGGAGTTTGTAATACATTTGACCGGTATTAAGAAAGATCTCGGTCTAAAGTGAATATTCGGACCATAATGCGTCATAGTGAAAATTAAAGGAATCCTTCCTCTTTTGTCGAATTGTGGATGAAAAGGGGAGGGAACATTATGAGCTTTGTATCGGTAATAGCAACCCGACGCTATATCACATTTATGAGCGATGGTCGTGTGACGAATTATGAAAATAATACTATTCAAGACGAACAGTATAACAAAGTTAAAAAAGCAACGGAATCAATTATCTTTAGCGTGACTGGGGATTTTCATACTTCAAAAGTGTTATTCGAAAAATTTCATCTGTATAATTGTATAAATGCAAAGACATTTATAGAAGACATGTTTAATAGTGTTGGTAAGGGCAAGACAAATAAAGATTTTCAGGTATTGGTGGGCGGACTAGATGAAAAGAACGAGGTTTTTTTCTCTGGATTCAATTCGCAAGAAACAGAGGGATTGCAGTTTATTTATCCTACGGAGCAGACAATCAGACATGGATCGTCTGGCAATTTTGATGGTGCGCAAACCCTTATAGGTGAGCTGATTTCAGAACACTGTGCTGAATATAATAGGTTCACTCTACTGGATGCTCAAATGATTCAAGAGCGTGTAAATAAACGTGTATCAGAGTTGGATTCAACTGTAAATGACAGGGTGTTCAAAAATTCAATATTACTTTCAAATGCGTAATTCTTAGAACGTCCACACCGGGCGTTCTTTTTGTTTACCCAAAAAAGAGAAAAGGGGAGTTAAGGGATGGAAGGAGTGAAAGTAGGTGACTCGTTTGGAAGTTACGGGGGTTAAAGGCATCGGGGCACTATTCATCAGCTTCCTGATCTATCTCATTGGCGTCATTAACGAGGCGGTTGTTGTCCTTATGTTTTTTATGATTCTCGATGGGGTTACGGGATTGTTAAGAGCATATGTGACCAAATCGTGGGATAGCACGATAGGATTCGCTGGCGTTGTAAAAAAGTTAGGCGTCTTCGTAATGATTGGTATGGCTGCAGGCATTGAATATATGGTGATGTCAGTAGGACAAGATCCTAAAGGTTTGGTGCTTCTAGGTGTCACATCCTTTTTTATTGTAAATGAAGGGATCAGCATTTTAGAGAACTGCGCACAGATAGGGCTGCCGATTCCGGCAGTTCTTTTTAATGCACTCGAAAAGATGCATCGTGATCCATCAGGTAAGGAACAGCGGCTGATACGGTCCCCCATGTTGGATCGTATCGACAAGAAGGAACTATTGAAAGAGAACGAAGCACTACACACACAGCTAAACAAGAAGAAAGAGGAGGAGAAGAAACAATGACAGCAGTATTGATTTTTGCAACAATCTTAGCACCAATTATCTTAGCGGTGACTGAACTATTCAAACGAACGTTTACACTACCCAAAACCATCATCCCGCTCATCGCTTTTGCGGTGGGTCTTTTTATTGGTTTTGCAGCATCACCGTTTACGGAGCTAGATATTGTATTGCGATTGTGGGCAGGCGGTTTAGCTGGATTAGCAGCTACAGGGATTTTTGAATTAGGAACACCGAATGAAGGTAAAACGAAAGGGGCTAATTAATTATGGCTAAAACAGAATGCGCGGTTTGTACAAAAGAGATTGATGTACTGGACCAGTTTAATGGTGAAATGCTCTGTCAGGATTGCTATGAGAATTATAAGAATGAAGAGAGCGAGGTGACAGACCATGAGTAAAATCTTCATCGATCCAGGACACGGAGGTCACGATCCAGGAGCCGTAGGAAAGCAATCGAAGGAAAAGGATAATGTATTGAAAGTCGGATTGCGATTGAAAACATTGCTTGAAAGCGCTGGACACACGGTGAAAATGTCTCGCTCTACAGATGTGTTTATTGGGCTGTCTGAACGTGCTCGTATGGCTGACGCTTGGGGAGCTGACTACTTTATCAGTCTCCACGATAACTCTGCGACCTCGTATGCTTCTGGCTTCGAGACGTTTATCTATAACGGCCCTGTGAGTGATACAACCACGAAACTACAGTCTGTCATCCACAAGGCGATTGCAAGTAAAATCGGAATCCGTGACCGTGGACAAAAACGAGGTAACCTAGCTGTATTGCGTGAGTCAGCTATGCCGGCTGTGTTAATTGAGTATGCGTTTATCTCCAATGGGAGTGATGAAAGTATCTTAATTAATAAGGTCGAACAACTGGCACAGTGGACGGCAGAAGGGATTACAGCTTATGCAGGAGGTTCTGTTGAACCTGCAGCTAAACTGACAACACCAAAAGAGGAGGAATTTCTAATGTTAAATTCACGAGAAAGCGAAGAAATGGCTAAGGCGTATGAACTCGCGAGAAAAAAAGGAGTCTTTTCTTCTGATCAACATGAAAAAGACGTTAGAGCAGGTGAAATGGCTCCAAACCGTGCTATCCATCTTGCTACAGTTATTGCGGGTGCGTCACTTAACGGAGGGAAACGTATTGAATAACTTAGCCACCTATTCTATTTTAATAGGATGTTCTTCTAGTGATATCTATGAATTGAAAGTAATACAAGGCTAATAGATTATATGATTTATGTTTTTTCGACTAAATAGTCTAATAATCTTAATTTAATTGAAATATTCGTATTACTAATGTATCAAAATGTCATATTTCGTAAATTAACGTAACATTTCTGCAATGTTGTGTTAAGCTTGCCTAGTAACAACAAAAAAGGAGGAGTTTCCCATTAATAAAAAGCTAGGTAAATTATTTTTGAGTTTCATTTTAGTATTTGGTCTATTTGGTGTAATTCAAACTTCATCAGCTTCAGCTGCGCAAACGTTTATTAAACCTATCAATGTAAACATCACTAGTGGTTTCGGTTATCGAGTTCATCCAAAGGATCATGTACTAAAATTGCATGCAGGAGTTGATATGCCTGTTGTTGAAGGCACATCAGTAAAAGCTTCAGCAGCAGGATCAGTTGTTAAGGCAACTTACCATTCGGGTTGGGGAAATTATATAATGATACGTCATTCCATTGGTGGACAAACTTACGATACAATTTATGCACACTTATCTAGCATTGGTGTAGCTGTAGGTAACACGGTTTCACAAGGACAAATTATAGGTAAAAGCGGAAATACTGGAAATTCGACAGGGCCACACTTACATTTTGAATTGCATAAAGGTGGTTTTTTATCTAATAATAATAACGCTGTTGATCCGAAACCATATTTAGAGGGGAAAATTAACCCTGAAGTAGTTCATAGCTATGATGGCTCATGGGCAACTCTAACAATAGAAACTGCTGATGGTTCATCAAATGCTAATCTATTTGGCAACCCGGGATATGGATTGATTGGAAAAGTATCAAATGGATCTCAATATCCTGTTTTCAAAAAAGCATTAGGCTCTGATGGGTTTTATTACTATGCTATTGGAAGCGGCTATGTACATGACATTCATTCTACAGTGAATCCTTACAGAGCTACAGTTAGCCATACTACGAACGTGAATGTATACGACAAGCCGAACGGCGCTTACAAAGACCGCGTAGCTCCGGGCGCTAAATACAAAGTTTATGGAGCATTGGAAGGCTGGTATGATCTTGGTCAAAACACTTGGATCAAATCAGAGTACGTTAAGGTTGTAAAATAAGTAGTACCTTAATAATCGATCAAAGCCCTGTCCTTAATTGGATAGGGCTTTTTTATTTTATTGAGTTGGTATTTTGGTAAGTATTGCTTATATAAGGTATTAATTGTAGATAAGATGGCGATATATTGGTATTATTAGATAGATTCGTCAGAATCGCTGTATAAATTTGAACTCTATCCTTCATTGGATGGGGCTTTTTATTTTGCTTTACATAAGAACAATTGTTCTCTATACTAAAACTGAGGAGGGGAACAAATGTGCGTAAAACATTAGAGAGAGCTGTGAATTATGGTGAGACGTTAGATATGATGTATTTGGCCAAGGATGGATCAATCACTAAACGTAGAGTTAGTGTGCTTCTGGTAGGCGATTCATCTTTTAGAGCTTATTGCTATTTACGGCAGTCTAAACGTACCTTTGTAATTGAAAATGTTTTAGCACTTGTTCCCATCATCGAACGTGAAAGGGCAGTGATCTAATGCTCGCTACCAGGATGATGACCAACGAAACTGTAGAACAATTTGAACACATGATATACCTGCCGATGTTGCTAACCATTTTAGATAAAGATACTAAACAGATTGAAGCGACGCCTGTTAAATTTACTTCACCATATTTGGCTGTGGTAAAGAGAGCAATGAACAATATCCACAATGACCTCAAAGACATTCATCAATATTTTAACCGTAATAGAATGAAGCTGATTAAAGAAGGAAACGACGGTGACTTTACGACTTATCTTTTTTCTGTCGGGTCTGAACGGTATCAAAGAAAATACATGAATCTCAAACTGAGGAATCACTCACAGGAATTACTGGAGATATATTTGATGGGTGGATCAGTGCGAAATGGAGAGATAAAGCACGTTACAAAAGGGAGGACGAATTAAATGGTTGGAATTCCAAAGCCAGCGAAAGCTAAGAAGGTTGCTAGTGCTAGACCTCAACTGACAGAGTACGACTATCAGGAAATCGGCGAAAAGCTTAATGATGCGCAGGAGTTTGAATCTGTGGTTGAAATCACGATTTTTCATCAGAAAAAACACAAGAGTTTTGTTGGAGTGATTTCTAGTGCTGATGGTCAAACAGGTGTGATGTCGTTGCGAGTTAATTATGAAGATATCAAAATCAACATGAACGATATTGTAAGCATTAAATAAGACGGGACTGATTAGATGCTTCGAGACCGAGGAAAAATCAAATGGACAGCGCTCATGCTACCAGAACATGTAGGACTGCTTCGTGAGTGGCAAGCTGAGGATGATTACGTTGAACGTCCTGAGCTGTCAGAGTGGGACTTGGAAGCAATGCAGGAAGAGTTGGACAGAGCACTTAAAATGAAATGCCAGACATCTGTAGAAACATGGGGTGACGGTAAGGTTACAAGTTATCTAGGCACGATTGAATCCATCGATTTACATACGCGCCGTGTCATGCTGCAGGACCCTTTTGAATTGGAGCGTATCAAGTTTAAGGATATTGTGAGTGTGCAGATTAAATGTTAAAAGCAAAATATTTAGAAAAGTAAGGAGGATTACCCACTACCATTGTCGTATATAATTGACAAGGAGGTGGGAATGTGAAAAGGTATTCTGTTTATGTTTTGCTGAAAAACGGTAAGGACGTACAGTTTGAATCGGTCGATAATCCATTAGAAATAGAGCCTGTACATATTAACGGCGCTGAAATGGTTATGACAAAAGAACAGTACGGCATCAATTTGCTTCAAGTAGAAAGATTGGAAGTAGTGGAGTTCGGCAAGGGGAAAATCGGAGAATTGGTACAATAAAAAGAGAGGGGGCATACGCCTCTCTCGCTCTGCTTATTTAGTAATCGTAATCAAAAATATTTATTACCACATCATCCTTCACGATGGTAAACTTTACAACGTCATTGCCATCTGTCACTGTCATGTAATCGTCCACAAGTGAGTATCGTAAGTTGTGCTTGTTACAAAAATACTCCATATCATCTAATGTCATTGATGTCTGTTCAAATAGATCGATAATCTTCTGCATTAAATATCCCACTTTCATTTTTAAGGCGACTGCTCTTGATTGAGTGACGCCTTTTTTATTTGTCGTCATTAAAAAAATTGATGGTGTGCTCACAGTAACAAGTCCGCTAAGAGCTGTGTTTACAGGAGGATATAACAAGGCCGTGGAGCGTGTAGGGAAGAAGCAGGGGAGAATATCAACTGAGGAAAACAAGCCTCGAACTGTGAGGTCTGTGCCATTGTATAACTGGTTAGTAGAGCGTAAGGATAATTGTGTTCCTTCTATATAAGAGTAAGCCAATGTTCGAAAATTGGTTATTGTAGTAAATAATAAAGACAGTCATTTACTGACTGCCTGTGCTTCAATACATGCATTGGTATAGTTTGATTTATAAATTTATAATTTTAGTGTACTGATTTTAGTTGCGATTCCTAACGTGACAAAGCACTCGAAATCCATTGACACAAAGGGTTGTGATGCTTACTTGAAAATGGTGGAAGGGCAAGTGCAGGCTTACAAAATGGATACGAAACAAATTCCTACTAGTCTTGAAGATCTAACTGCTAAAGACTATTTGCCTGCAGAGGCGAAATGTCCGGATGGTACTGTGCTAACCATAAATGCAGAAGGGAAAGTGATTAATCCTAAATCAGCTTCTGGAACTGAATGAACAATTCGACTGAACAGGGTATGACGTTTTTGGAGTTGCTCCTAGTTCTCACACTCTTAGGAGTCCTAACTGCAATTATAGTGCCGGTTAGCAGTGGATGGACAACCGTGCAGTCGGAACGGGACGGGCTTGAAGCATTTAAGGCGACTATTCAAAAGATGCAGGCGTATTCCATTGCACATCAAACCACTACGTGGCTTAGTTTCACGAATGACGGGAAAACGTATTCGGTGACTTACTCTGATACTAATGAGAAGACAAAAACCAACTTTCCACCAACCGTAAAATTTGACAACACGAGTACATTACGGAATATCAGTTTTCAGGAAAATGGAAATATGTATAAAACAGGGACCATGACTTTTGAAACTTCAAGTGGATCGAAAAAGATTCGATTTCAGTTCCAAAGGGGGAGGATGCTGCTCTATGAATGAATCAGGTTATTCTTGGCCGGAAGCCATCTTAACATTAACTATTATGATGGTCATTTTTAGTACGTTACTGCCTTTATCGTTTAGGATGCTATCAGGATTAGAAAACAAAAAACATGAAATGAGAGCAAAAGAAACGATGTATCAAGGGGCTTTGCTCTATACGACTTATGGAATTAGCGGAGGAGTTCGAACTGAAGAAGGTACGGAATATGAATGGACGGTAGTAAATGATCGGCTGTGCGTCAATTACCCAACATCCAAAAATACAGAAATGATATGTACACCGTGAAGGAAGCCCGGCATGAGTCAGGATATACGTTGCTTGAAAGTTTGTTTCAATTGCTCATTGCGGCAGCGTTCCTACACCTCATAATCCTGTTCTTGCTCTTTAAAGAGTCCACACATAGCCAGTTAACAGATAGTCAAACTACTGAATGGGAGTTGTTTATGGTAGATTTGCAAACAGATCTCTCAGCAGTGCAAATGATTGGCGTCAACAATGATGGAACGATATTAACTGCCTTTACGATGGATACATCTACTAATACCGAGTATAGCAGCGTAGGTGGTGTCATACGAAGGAGAGTTGGAAGTCAGGGGCATGTCCCATTGCTAACAAACGTGCAAAAAGTCAATTTCGTTGATGAAGGTCCATTACTCGTAGTCTCTGTAACACTTCAAGATGGGACCGAACGCCAAAGGAGGGTTGCGGTTGGTCTTAGTGAAAAATGAACGAGGAGTCGTCCTTGTTATGGCACTTGCATTATTATTTTTCGTCTCCCTCTTTCTTTTTACATTCGTTTCGTGGCATGATAGTTTATATGGAACGTATGATTCGCTGGGAACGGTTTATGAGAAGGCAGCGATAACAAAAATGCAGGGCGGATGATTTTATGAACAAAGTATACCTAGTTGGATTCATGGGGTGTGGAAAAAGTGCAATCGGTAAGCGATTGAGTTTTTTTACAAAGCTCCCCTTTTATGACATGGATCATGAAATCGTACAGAAAACAGGTATGACGATCCCACAAATTTTTGCAACATATGGGGAAGAACGATTTCGTGAGATGGAAACCGAATTTCTTCAAACCTTTCGAGACGAAAAGTGTATCATTGCAACGGGTGGCGGTGTTGCTATGCGTAAAGAAAATCGCAAGCTCATGCGTGCAACTGGACTGGTGTTTTTCCTTGATGCCCCTTTTCGAGATATCTGGAGAAGGATTGCAACGGATAAAAACAGACCGATCGTTCAGCGCTCTTCCCGCGCTGAAATCGAGTTGCTTTACCACAAACGCTACGATGCGTATAAACAATCCGCGCATTTCATGGTTCAGACAAGGCAGCGATCTCTTAGTAAAGTCACCGAGTACATCGCATTCCAAATGGAACGTTTGTCTAGTGAAACGGATTCTATTGAAATCCCTTATGATCCATTAAGCAGCGCTCAAAAGTAATTGCACTTCAATCGACAAACTGGTAAGATAGGGTCGAAAGATATTAGTTTTCGGAATCTTAAACTATCTTGCAGCGAATTGAATAGTGCGGATGAATGCATGGGGAGAGAGCGCAAAAAGCGCCGCCGAAGGAGCAAGTGACAACGTCATGAATCTCTCAGGCAAAAAGACTCATGTTGGACGCATCTCTGAACAGTGTTGGTCAATTGTGGCCGACCTCTGAAGTTAGCTTCCGCAATAAGGAGCGTTCAGAAGGATGAACAGGGGCTCTCTTTTAAAAAAGGGGGTCTCTTTCTTTTTTTTAGATGAATGGGGGAGATTGTGTTGTCAGGAACTTTGAAACGAACACCGCTTTTTGATAGTTATGTGCGGTATAATGGAAAAACTATCGATTTTGGTGGTTGGGAACTACCAGTTCAGTTTTCTAGCATAAAAGCAGAACATGAAGCTGTACGAACAAAGGCTGGACTCTTCGATGTATCCCACATGGGTGAAGTTCTCGTTAGTGGTGAAGGCGCATTACCTTTCTTGCAAAAGCTTGTGACGAATGATGTTGCAAAATTAGTGGACGGGCAAGCGCAGTATACTGCTATGTGTTATGAAGATGGCGGCACAATCGATGATTTGTTAATCTATAAACGGGGAGAAAACGACTATCTTTTAGTTGTTAATGCATCCAATATTGAAAAAGATGTTAGCTGGATGAAAAAACAAGCTAATGAAGACGTGCAAATTGACAATCAGTCGGAGAACTGGGCGTTACTTGCATTGCAAGGACCTAAAGCAGAAACTATTCTACAACGCCTTACAGATGAACCACTGTCAGAAATCCGTTTCTTCCGTTTTAAAGACAATGTGGATATTGCTGGTGAAAAAACGTTGTTATCGCGTACCGGATACACTGGAGAAAATGGTTTTGAAATCTACTGTTCTCCTGAAGCAGCAGTTATACTCTGGGATAGAATACTAACTGAGGGGAAAGAAGATGGTATAGTTCCAACAGGTCTCGGTGCGAGGGACACGCTTCGTTTTGAAGCGGGTTTACCATTGTACGGTCAAGAGTTGTCGAAAGAAATTTCGCCACTGGAGGCAGGACTTGGTTTCGTTGTGAAATTGAAAAAGGAAGAGGACTTCCTTGGTAAGTCAGTTTTGGCTGCACAAAAGCAAGATGGCGTTCCGCGCAAACTTGTCGGAATTGAAATGATAGACAAAGGGATTCCGCGTACAGGATATCCCGTTTATCACAATGACGAATTGGTCGGTGAAGTAACGACTGGAACACAATCTCCTACACTGAAAAAGAATATAGGCTTTGCTTTAGTGAACCAAGAGGTATCTGATCTTGGACAAGAACTTGAAGTGGAAGTCAGAAATAAAAAGCTGAAAGCTCTAATTATCGAAACACCATTTTATAAGCGCTCATGAAGTGAAACGGATACTATTTCCGTACAAAGGGAAAGAGGGGAACTATTTATGATGCATCGTTATATGCCAATGACTGAAGCCGATCGAGAAGAAATGTTAAATGTTATCGGAATTTCTTCCGTCGACGAACTGTTCGCAGACATACCTGAAAGTGTTCGTTTCACTAGGGATTTAGCTATTAAGGAAGCAAAATCCGAATCTGCATTACTCAAAGAGCTTTCGAGATTAGCGGCGAAAAATGCGGATTCCAAACAGTATGCATCCTTCCTTGGAGCAGGCGTTTATGATCACTATAAGCCAATCATTGTCGACCATGTTATTTCCAGATCTGAATTTTATACAGCGTATACACCGTATCAGCCGGAAATTTCCCAAGGGGAGCTTCAAGCAATCTTTGAATTCCAAACGATGATTTGTGAATTGACAGGAATGGATCTTGCAAACTCTTCCATGTATGACGGTGGTACGGCACTTGCAGAAGCGGGAACACTTGCAGCAGGACATACAAAACGTAAAAAACTGCTTGTTTCTGAAACGGTACATCCTGAATCCCGCGATGTAGTTCGCTCTTATGCAGATGGTCAACAGATTGAAGTTATCACCATTCCGCAAAAAGATGGCGTGACAGATGTCGAAGAATTAAAGAAATTGTTGGCTGCTGACACGGCTGCTGTTCTAGTGCAATATCCGAACTTTTTCGGTCAAGTTGAAGAATTGCAGGCAATCGGCGAGTTGGCACACGACAATGGTGCATTGTTTGTCGTATCCTCCAATCCACTGGCGCTTGGAATTCTTACACCTCCAGGGGAACTTGGTGCGGACATCACAGTGGGGGATGCACAACCCTTCGGTATCCCTGAACAGTTCGGTGGACCACATTGTGGCTATTTCGCAGTAACTAAGAAACTTATGCGTAAAGTTCCAGGACGTCTTGTCGGCGAAACGACAGATGATCAAGGTCGACGAGGCTATGTACTGACATTGCAAGCGCGTGAACAGCATATTCGCCGCGATAAAGCCACTTCCAATATTTGTTCAAACCAAGCCTTGAACGCACTTGCAGCTTCTGTTGCGATGACAGCTCTAGGTAAAACTGGTGCACGTGAAATTGCCTACCAAAACTATGCAAAAACTCATTATGCTAAGCAAGCATTCGAAAAAGCTGGTTTTACAGTTCTTGGTGGGAATTCACACTTTAACGAAATCGTAGTAGATTGTAAGCGTTCAGTGAAAGAGTTGAACAAACAATTGCTAGAGCAAGGGATTATTGGCGGATACGACCTCAGTTTGACATATGCAGGAATGGAAAATCACGCATTATTTGCAGTGACTGAGCAACGGACGAAAGAAGAGATTGATGCACTTGTGCAGGAAATGGAGGCCGTCCATGCATAACGAAAACCAACCACTCATTTTTGAAGTCTCAAAACCAGGGCGTATTGGATACAGCCTAACTGATTTGGATGTTCCTGAAGTAGATTTGTCAGCACTTCTGCCTAACTCGTTAGTTCGTAAAGAAGATGCTGCACTTCCTGAAGTTTCTGAGTTGGACATCATGCGTCATTACACAGCATTGTCGAACCGGAATCACGGCGTCGACACAGGATTCTATCCGTTAGGATCATGTACGATGAAATACAATCCGAAAATTAACGAAGCGGTTGCGCGGATTCCAGGATTCGCTAACATTCATCCTTTGCAAGATGAGTCAACTGTACAAGGCGCTATGGAAGTTGCCTACGACTTGCAGGAGCATCTATGTGAAATTACAGGTATGGATGAAGTCACACTTCAACCAGCAGCTGGAGCACATGGAGAATGGACTGCGTTGATGATGATCCGTTCATTCCATGAAGCGAATGGCGATACAGGACGTACAAAAGTGCTTGTTCCAGACTCTGCACATGGTACAAACCCTGCATCTGCAACCGTGGCAGGCTTTGATACGGTTACTGTTAACTCCGATGAAAACGGTCTAGTGGACATCGAGGACTTGAAAGCGAAAGTCGGAGACGATACGGCTGCTCTCATGTTAACGAATCCTAATACTCTTGGTCTTTTTGAAGAGCATATTATGGAAATGGCAAAAATCGTCCATGGGGCTGGCGGGAAGTTGTATTACGATGGTGCGAACTTGAATGCAGTCATGTCAAAAGCTCGACCTGGAGACATGGGCTTCGATGCAGTTCACTTGAACTTGCATAAAACATTCACAGGGCCACACGGCGGTGGCGGTCCAGGCTCTGGTCCAGTTGGTGTGAAGAAAGATCTTGCTGCCTTCTTGCCAAAACCTGTATTAGAAAAGAACGATGGTGTCTACACGTTCAACTACGACGTTCCACAATCTATTGGTCGTGTAAAACCATTCTACGGGAACTTCGGAATTTACTTGCGTGCTTATACGTATATTCGTTCGATGGGGCCAGATGGTTTGAAAGCAGTTACGGAGAATGCAGTTTTGAATGCGAACTACATGATGCGTCGTTTGGAGCCGTTTTTCGACCTTCCATATCCGCAGCACTGTAAGCATGAGTTTGTTTTATCAGGTCGACGTCAGAAGAAACTTGGTGTTCGGACGCTCGATATGGCGAAGCGACTGCTCGATTTCGGATTCCATCCACCAACAGTCTACTTCCCACTCAATGTCGAGGAAGGCATGATGATCGAGCCAACTGAAACAGAGTCTAAAGAAACGCTCGATTCCTTTATCGATGCGATGATTCAAATCGCTAAAGAAGTGGAAGAAAACCCTGAAATCGTACAAGAAGCTCCTCATACGACTGTCATTAGTCGTTTGGATGAAACGAAAGCTGCGCGTAAGCCAGTACTTCGTTACACTCCTGCAACGGAAGAAGAATTAGTGAAAGCATAAAAAAAGGACCGAAGCCTAAGCGCTTCGGTCCTTTTCAAATAATTACTTTTTACTTTTCACTTTACCTGACCACGTACGGAATCCACCTTGTAAATGGTAAAGCTGCGTATAATCTTTCTTTTTCAAGAAAAGAGCTGTTCGCGCGCTTTTACCTCCATTTTGATCATACAAGTAGACGGGTTTGTCAGCACGGATTTCTTTATACCTTTGTCGCAGTTGAGTGTACGGAATGTTGCGGGCACCAAGTATATGACCTGCATCAAAATCTTTTGGTTCGCGCACATCGATCAGTTGTGCTTTCCTGTAACCTTCAATGAATTGCTCTTGAGTCAAATTCGTAACCGCTTTGCGGAGGCGAAGAGCCGTAATGACGAAATAAGCAATCATCACAACTAAAATCCCTATTAATACATACCAATTAGCATCCAAAACATCTTTCCCCTTTCTATCTCATTCTTCATTATAAAGATTAAGTGGCACATGTTCAATTGCAATGATAAAATTGAGTTCGTTATGAAGGGAAAGGCGGGGGGAAATGGATAAATTGAAATGGAATTATATACAGTCAGGCAAGTGTTCTCCATCATTTAATATGGCATTGGACGAAGCACTACTCGACTGGCACAGTAAAGGGGAAATCGGTCCGGTTCTTCGTTTTTACGAATGGGATCCTGCAACGCTTTCCATCGGTTATTTTCAAAGTGTGTCTAAAGAAATAGATACCGAAGCTGTGCGGCAACACGGACTCGGTTTCGTGAGGAGACCTACAGGGGGAAGAGGGGTTCTTCATGAACACGAACTTACATACAGTGTGATTGTTTCAGAAGATTATCCAGACATGCCTGAAACAGTGACAGAAGCGTATCGTGTCATTTCAGGAGGATTGCTCGAAGGATTTCGGAATCTCGGCCTAGAAGCCTCTTTTGCAGTACCATCAGAACAAGTGTCGGAACAACTGAAGCGTCCGAAAAGCGGAGTATGTTTTGACACTTCAAGTTGGTATGAGCTCGTTGTAGAGGGGAAAAAAGTGGCGGGCAGTGCACAAACACGTCAAAAAGGCGTGATTTTACAACATGGTGCGATTTTACTCAGTTTGGATGAAGACAAACTTGTGTCGCTTTTTAAATTCGATACTGAAGAAATAAGAGAACAAGTAAGAAAAGGACTCCCGCAAAAAGCAGTCGCTATTGACCGTTTAACCGATCGTAATATCACTGTGACAGAGTGTTCGTTAGCTTTTTCTAGAGGTTTCGAAAAAGCACTCGACATAGAACTTGTACCATATGATCTTTCTGCCGAACAACTCAAGATTGTGAAAGAAATTGAAAATCGTAAATACGCGAATGATGAATGGACATATAGAAAGTGAAAAAGGAAGGCTCCCAATCGTGGAAGCCTTCCTTTTTCGTTATAGGTTCACTGTACTCATTTCACTCTCAGGAGACAAAGGAGATGGATTGGTTAGAACATCCTCACCATGTACTTCAATCTCAAGCAATTTGTTAAACGAAGCAATCGCTACTTCTACCTGATCGTCTTCGGGCTCTTTTGTTGTTAACAATTGGAGCCATAACCCAGGATATCCCAAGTAACGTAACACTGGAATATTTCGCACAGCATTCGTTATTTGAAGCACTTCGAATGATACTCCAAGAACAACAGGGATCAGTAGAATTCGATTCACAATTCGTAACCAGAATGGATCGGTCGGTACTAAGAAGTAAATGAACATCCCAACAATGACCGTGAATAGCAAGAAACTACTGCCACATCGATAATGCAAACGTGATTGAGCCTGTACATTTTCCACAGTTAACGGAAGATTATTTTCATAAGCATTGATGACCTTATGCTCCGCACCATGATACTTGAAGACCCGTTTTATAAGTGGCGTCATGGATATGAGGGAAACATAACTCAATAGGAGTGTCAGTTTAAACAACGTCTCTAACAGAATCTGAGCTGTTTTTCCTGGGAAGATCGGATGGAAAAGTCCAGCAAGGAATACTGGGAATAACGTAAAGACAAATTTCCCGAATAGGAAGGAAAGTACACCGACTGCCGCAACCCCTAAAATCATCGTCAATTTAGAGGATTCTTCATCTGATTTGTCGACTTCTTCGCCTGGCATCACATCATAATGATCACTTGCAAAAGTTAAATGCTTTGAACCGAGTCCTGCAGACTCGATTAGCGCCACAATTCCTCTGAGTAAAGGGATTTTCTTTAACTTTTGACGAAGCGGGCTACTCTCTTTTAGTACGTGAAAATAATCAATCGTACCGTCTTTTCGACGAATAGCGGTTACTGTATGTCGTCTTCCTCCAAACATGACGCCCTCAATAAGTGCCTGACCGCCATATGCAGGGGATTGATGATTTTTTTCCATGTACAGCCCACACTTTCTTTATAAAGTCTCAATTTTGTATCAATGTTCTCATTGTACAGGAAAATAAGTGATTGCTCCACCATCACGTTTAAAATTGAGAGAACCGGTGAGACTTGGAGCAGGAGGGACAACTATGCATATGCCTACACTTTTTTGGACCGCGTTAGTTGCTGCATTACTAACGGCTCTCAGTCTGAAGTTTTTAAAGGTATTCCATTTTGTTAAATGGTCACCAATTGGCTGGTCGCGCAAATGGAATATCCTTGCTACAGAATCACCGATTTCGAAATGGCTGGTTTTAACTATCGTATTACTTTTACTATTCATCGTGCTGTATAGTGTGATGCAATTCGCTTCTAAACTACCGCCCTCAATTATGTCAATCATACTTGCGGTATTGTTTGTTTGTGCAGTGGAATGGACGATTTCAAGACCTGATTCTGTAGGATCTGCTTTTAAATCTGTTTCAATTCCGTTTCTTTGTCTAGCCGCCATTATTACGAGGTTTGTCGTGGGCACTTCAGTTTTCATGAAGAATGAACTGCCGAAGAAAGCCAAATAGGTTACCTCGTCTAAATGTTGTGATAAAATAGAAAGGAAAATGGCTAGGGGCTGATAGACTATGGATTTGTTGCTGCTAAATGGTCCGAATTTGAATCGATTAGGAAAACGAGAACCTGATGTTTATGGACATGATACACTCGAGGATATTGAAGTTCGTATTCGCGCGTTATGCATGGACCATGATATCGGGTTATCGTGTTTTCAATCGAACCATGAGGGCGCGTTGATTGATCGTATTCATCAGGCGGCAGACGAGGATACATATGGAATCGTTTTTAATCCTGGAGCTTACACACATACGAGTATTGCTATTCGGGATGCCATTGCATCTGTGAACTTACCAGTTGTAGAAATACACATTTCGAATATACATAACCGAGAGTCATTCAGGCAGACCTCTTTGCTTGCTCCTGTGTGTGCAGGGCAGATTTCGGGATTAGGAACCGATGGCTATGAGTTGGGTGCACGCGCATTGATTCGTAAAATGGAAAGGAAATGATCATTATGAAACTTACAAAACTTAGAGAATTGCTGGTTGAAAAAGAACTGGATGCATTATTTGTTACGAGTGGCTATAATCGTCAATATATGACAGGCTTTACAGGGACTGCAGGTGTTGCGATCATTTCTAATGATGACGCGGTATTCATTACCGATTTCAGATATATGGAGCAAGCAGCAGACCAAATCAAAGATTTCCGCATTGTTCAACATGAAAAAACGATTATTGAAGAAGTTGCACAACAAGTTGAGCAGATGAAGGTGCAACGTTTAGGATTTGAAAAAGAAGATTTGACATTCGGCATGTATGAACTGTATAAAAGCAAAGTAACAGCTGAGCTGATCCCAACTGCAGGACTTGTTGAAAAACTCCGGATCATTAAGACACCAGAAGAATTGGAAGTATTGAAGCAAGCCGCAAAAATTGCAGATGATGCATTTACGCATATTTGTGGATTCATCAAAGCGGGCATGACGGAACTGGAAGTAGCGAACGAACTGGAGTTCTTCATGCGTAAACAAGGGGCGACTTCTTCGTCATTTGATACAATTGTCGCTTCGGGTATTCGAGGTGCACTTCCTCACGGCGTAGCAACCGACAAAAAAATAGAAACTGGAGAACTCGTGACATTGGATTACGGTGCGTTGTATAATGGATACATCTCCGACATAACGCGAACAGTGGCTGTCGGTGAACCATCGGAAAAAATGCGGGAAATCTATGAGATTACCCTTGCTGCGCAGAAACTGGCAGTTGAAGGCATCAAACCAGGGATGACCGGCATCCAAGCAGATGCGATTGCACGGGATTACATTGCTTCAAAAGGGTACGGTGAAGCGTTCGGCCATTCTACAGGTCACGGTATCGGTCTTGAGGTCCACGAAGCTCCTGGGCTGTCCTTCCGCTCTGAAACAGTACTTGAACCGAACATGACGGTTACTGCTGAACCAGGCATTTATTTGCCAGGTATCGGAGGCGTAAGGATCGAAGATGATCTTGTGATCACTGAAAATGGTTGTGAACGGTTAACTCACTGTACAAAAGAACTGCAAATTTTATAAGAGCTATTGGAGGAAACAAGATGATTTCAGTAAACGATTTTAAAACAGGATTGACAATCGAAGTAGACGGCGATATTTGGCGCGTTATGGAATTCCAACACGTTAAGCCAGGAAAAGGTGCTGCGTTTGTCCGTTCGAAATTACGTAATTTACGTTCAGGTAACGTGAACGAGAAGACATTCCGTGCTGGAGAGAAAGTAGCGAAAGCACAAATTGACAATAAACGTATGCAGTATCTTTATGCAAACGGTGACGATCACGTATTTATGGATAACGAAAGTTTCGAGCAAATCGAACTGCCAACAAAGCAAATTGAAGAAGAATTGAATTACTTGAAAGAAAACATGGAAGTTCACGTCATTCAATACAAAGAGGAAGTACTTGGCGTAGAAGTACCTGCAACAGTTGTACTTGAAGTTGCTGAAACTGAACCTGGTATTAAAGGAGATACAGCGAGTGGCGGATCGAAGCCTGCGAAGCTAGAAACAGGCCTTACCGTACAAGTTCCGTTCTTCGTAAACATTGGTGATAAACTCATCATTAATACTGGTGAAGGAGAATATGTGTCCCGCGCATAATCTCTAATGTATTGAAAACTTATAAAAGTAACCTCTAAAACGCTTGCCCATTCACATCGAATGGGCAAGCGTTTTTCATATTGTCTGAAGCACATGCGTATAGTGAAACAGGAGGAGGATCGCCGGATGGAATTGAATGATTTATTGCGAATTGCCGGCATCGGACTAGTTATCGGTTGTTTGCACATCTTTTTCGAACAGACAGGAAAGAAAGAGTTCTCTTTTTTCTTATTTTTTATTGCGTATTTGTACATCGCAGTAGAAATGATTCGCTTTTTAAAGATTTTCTTTACTGAGATTTCCGAGTTTTTCCAATGGCTCTCTTTGGCAATGTAATGGCACTCCTTTTTCAATTACTCGTCGTTTTCTTGTTGCTGCTCGTTATCCGTTTTGCAGTCCCGCAGTTACATCCGATCTTGTATAGTGCCTTGTTTCTATTTGTTCTTGCTTATATCATGATGAACGTTTTGATCCCATTTATTAAAAAATTAAGCGATATTTTTCACGGTGTACCTGAGCCATATGGGCAACTTCTGTTAGTCAGCGCGTTTTTGTTTTTTATTTCCGAATCGATTACGCAACATTTGTCTGAATCCGGATATTCGTCGCTCGCGAACTTAGCTCAATTTGTAGTCAAAATTGCTATCCTGTCCTTCTGGCTGCCTGAGCTTGTCAATCTCATACAGACACTCACTGCGCTCATTTCGCCGTGAATGGGGGATGATGACCATACTCGATTTTCTGCAATCACTAATTAGTGGCTTGCTATATAGCTTCATTGTCGTAATTATCATTGCGCTATTGGCGACAGTATTGAATTATCTATTCCCCTCATTCTCGGAATGGACTAAGCAATTACTTTATATCGTGATAATTCTAGTAGTTTTACGTCCGGCATTTGAGCAACTCTTGCTGATCCAACAACTCATGAAGTCGATAGCCATGTTATTTGTTACGAGCTATCCGGTTTTGACTGCAGGCATGGCTATCTCGGGAAATGCACTGAGCCTTCTCAACTTCCAGCCTGCTCTGCTGTTGTTTGCAAATGGTGCTGTGTTTTTCGCTGATAGATTGTTGTTGCCCTTGGTCACTGCTGCGTTGCTGTTTGATATCGTTACCCGGCTGAATCCTCTCATTTCGTATTCAAAGCTTTCGGACATGCTGCGGACAACATTATTAGCTGTTGTTTCATCAATTGTTGCGGCCTATTCAATTTTTATCACTGCTGGAGGAGCGGTTTCTTGGGGGATTTCAGAAGCAGCAAGTGAGCCTCTGAAGGAATTGATTCGACAGAACATTCCGTTCGTCGGATCATTTGTGACAGACAGCATGGGTACACTTGGCCGGTATTCATCTGGGGCAGGAGTTATGGTGGGAGGCTGGCTACTAGTAACATTGTGGGGGATTGCCATCCTACCTGTCGTGCAGACGTTGCTTTTGGCCTTTTTATATCGATGGTGTGCAGCGCTGATCGAACCGTTCACTTCATCTGAGTTATCTGACGTATTGGATGATATCGGCCGATCTCTATTCGTGTTATGCGCTATTACATTTCTAATGATTTTTGCTTTTGTTTATACAGTTCTATTTTTTATCGTTTACGTGAAGCTTTCAATGACTTAACGGAAAAAGGGGGAATTCGAAATGGCAAATTTCTAATAGGAGTTGTCCTGATTTCGGTTCTCTCGGGGGTTTTGTCTATGATGATGCCAGAATCCAGAAAAGAAGAATTCGGCTATTTGGCTAAACTTGCTGCTGGAATGTGGTTGCTACTGAATATCTTTTCCTTTCTCAGGTTATAGGAACAGAAAATCGTGCATACATTGTTTCATAGATGAACAGGCCCCCGGTCCTAAACAGACAGATGGAATGGTGATGTCATGCAAAAACCGACTGGGAAAATGCAAGTGATCCTATTCATAGCGATCACGGTTCTCGTATTCATCTTACTCAATCCACCCTGGAAATCAGAAGGAACGACGTCCGGGAAGTCAAATGAAAAGGAGGGGAATACAGAAGCGGCAGCACTTGAAACAGCGTTGAAAAAGATTGATGGAGTGGGGGAGGTTTCCATATACCTTCATCCTCCTAAGGGAGCAAAAGAACAATCACCGCTTTCTGATTACTTCACAAAGTCAGCGGACTCCAACACAAACGAAGCGACGGGTGTACTTGTTGTGGCGGAAGGAGCCGGGAATCCTGGTCTCAAATCTGAACTCACAAGGATATTGTCTGCTGTCCTTCAAGTACCAGAACATCGAATTGTTATCGTGGAAATGACCAAAAGGGGGAACTATGATGAGAACAAATAAACGAACAGTTTGGTTTTTAACACTAATGAGCCTTGTTGCTGTCATCTCGATTTACTATATTAAAGAGAAAGCACCAATGCCTTTCGACGGAATCTCCATTTTTTCAAGTGATATGACTGAAACGGCTGAAGTCCCGAAAAAGGGTTCATCCGATAAGCAAACGCCGGTGTTTGCAACGTCGTATCTATTTGAAGAGATGCGGATGGCTGTCCGTGATGAGCGTAGCAAAATATCAGAACAACTGAATGCTAAGATGACATCCCCTGATTATACAGCTGAAGAGAAAAACGAAGCATTCGACGAAATGTCCGAGCTTAATAAACGGGATTCCGCGGAAGCGTTATTAGAATTACAAATCAAGGCGCTCGGATATCCAGAAGCATTTGTCCGAACAGAAAACGGAGAAGTGAAGGTAACTGTTCTCTCAACTGAAGGGCATTCTGCTAAATTGGCAGATGAAATCACACAATATGTTCTAGCAAGTTGGGACGATGCTAAAAAAGTACAAGTCGATTTCACAGGCAACCAGTAATCTGTTAAAGGCCCAAAATCCGGGTCTTTTTTTCTGTTTACATGTTTTTTAGAGGGGAAATGGGGGTTAACTATTTCAAAATCCTTAAAAAACGTCTACTATAGAGAATGAGGGTGTAAAACAAAACTTTATGGAGTCAGGAGAATCGTTCATGTTAAAGATTCAAGAAATTAGAGAAATTATTAAACTTATCGATCAGTCTTCAATCGACAAATTTACGTATGAAGCAGATGGGGCTAAAATTAAAATTGTAAAAAGCAATACAACTGCAACAGCTATGGCACCGGTTCAAGTTCAAATGCCAGTACCGGATGTTCAAGATTCCACTTCAGGAGCACAGGTTGTTCAACAAGCTGTACCAGAAACTGTAGAGGCACCTAAACAAGTGGCGAAGCCGGTTGCAGAACCTGCAGCTGAAGTAAAAGCTGCTGATCCATCATTAAAGAGTATCGTATCTCCAATGGTCGGTACGTTCTATAAGTCATCATCTCCAGAAGCAGCAGCATTTGTTCAAGTGGGACAGAAGGTTGGAACTGAAGATGTTGTCTGTATCGTAGAAGCTATGAAGCTTTTCAACGAAATTGAAGCAGAAGTATCTGGTGAAATTGTTGAAATCCTTGTTAAAGATGGACAGCTCGTTGAGTACGGGCAGCCACTTTTCCTTGTAAAAGAAAATTAAAGGGGGAATGGACGATGAAGAAAATTCTAATCGCAAATCGCGGTGAAATTGCCGTACGTATTATCCGTGCATGTAAAGAGCTCGGTCTGGAGACAGTAGCTGTTTACTCTGAAGCCGATCGAGATGCATTGCATGTAAAAATTGCCGATGAAGCGTTTTGCATCGGACCCAAACTCTCAAAAGACAGTTACTTGAACTTTTCAAATATCATAAGTGTTGCTAAAATGACAGATTGTGATGGAATCCATCCAGGCTATGGTTTCCTTGCTGAAAACGCAAGCTTCGCTGAAATGTGCGAAGAAGTAAATATTGAGTTTGTCGGCCCTACTTCTGATGCGATTGCACGTATGGGAACGAAAGACGTGGCTCGTGAAACTATGCGTCTAGCAGGTGTTCCAATTGTGCCTGGATCTGACGGTCTAGTTGCTGATGAAGAGGAAGCGCTTACGGTTGCTGAAGAAATCGGTTTCCCAGTTATTATTAAAGCAACGGCTGGCGGCGGTGGAAAAGGAATCCGTGTAGCACGTGATCCGGAGGAACTTAAAAAAGGTATCAAGATTACGCAGAAAGAAGCTGCAGCTGCGTTTGGTAACCCTGGGGTTTATCTTGAGAAGTTCATTGAAGTATTCAGACACGTTGAAATTCAAGTATTGGCGGACAAGCATGGCAACACAGTTCACCTAGGTGAACGTGATTGTTCCATTCAGCGCCGTATGCAGAAGTTAGTAGAAGAAGCACCATCTCCGGCGCTAACTCCTGAATTGCGCAAGGAAATGGGACAAGCAGCTGTGAAAGCGGCAGAAGCCGTTGATTATAGAGGTGCTGGTACTGTTGAATTCATCTTCGATCACATCAACAAGAAGTTCTACTTCATGGAAATGAATACGAGAATCCAGGTAGAACACCCTGTAACTGAAATGATCACGGGAATTGACCTAATTCAGCAACAGTTGAAAGTTGCAGCAGGTGAAAAGCTACCTTTCAAACAAAAAGACATTAAAATTAATGGCTGGTCAATCGAGTGCCGCATCAACGCGGAAAATCCAGAGAAAAACTTCATGCCGTCTCCAGGTACGGTTGAAATGTATCTTCCACCAGGTGGAAATGGAGTTCGTGTAGATTCAGCAGTTTATCCAGGATACAAAATTCCGCCGTTTTATGACTCGATGGTAGCGAAACTGATTGTTCATGCAGACACTCGTGAAGAAGCAGTTGCACGAATGAAACGTGCTCTAGATGAATTTGTAGTAGAAGGGGTTAAAACAACCATTCCTTTCCACTACAATCTTATGAAAAATGATGTGTTTAAATCAGGGGACTTTGACACGAAGTTTCTTGAAAAATATGATGTCATGAATTTAAACTAAGGAAGGAGGCGCGCTGATATGGCTGAAAAAGCGAATTCTTTTATTGAAGCAAACTCCTCTGCAAACGAGAGCCTTGGCCAGATTGAGCTCGCTCCTGAAGTTCTGGAAGTTATTATTGGAATCGCAACTTCTGAAGTGCAAGGGATTGCGATGACTTCAGGAAACTTTGCAACTGGTGTTGCAGAACGACTTGGGAAAGTCATGCATGGTAAAGGCGTGAAAACTGACTGGGTAGATAACAAACTCATTATTGACGTCTTTTGTATCGCAGAAGAAGGTCAACTTATTCCTCAAGTAGCTGCAAATGTGCAGAAAAAGATTAAAGAAGCGGTGTATCATATGACTTCGATTGAAACAGGAGAAGTCAATGTACACGTAACTGGAATCCGTTCTGAAGTGAATTCAGTGACAGAATGACGAAAAGCATCATCTTCGGATGATGCTTTTGCCTATTGTGACTGTATCTTCATACTGCATTTGTGCTATGATAAAGCCTAATCGAACCAGTGACGAAGGAGACAAATTGTATGAAACGAAGAGAAGCGAGAGAAAAAGCGGTCCAGACCCTTTTCCAGCTTGATGGAACAACACTGCCTGTAGATGAGGCAATTAGCTATATTACTGAAGGACCAATTGATTCTTTTTACGAAATGCTGGTAAAAGGAACACGTGACAAGCAAGAATCTATTGATGAAGTGCTAACTGGAAAACTAGAGAATTGGTCGTTGGAGAGACTTCCGAAAATTGAACGGACTGTACTACGACTTGCAGTATACGAGTTACTGTATAACGAGGACGTTCCACACAGAGTAGCAGTGAACGAAGCAATTGAACTTTGTAAAACATTTGGAGACGAAAAATCAGGACGATTTGTTAATGGTGTACTGTCGAAATTTGACCAACAAAGGATGTGACGAATTTGTCAAGTGTACTCATAGATGGAAAAGCGATCGGCGCAAAAATTCGAGAAGAGATTAAAATAGACGTGGACCGACTCATTGAAAGAGGATGTCGTCCAGGTCTTGCTGTTGTCCTCGTGGGAGAAGACCAAGCATCTCGTACATATGTGAAGAATAAGGAGAAATCCAGTACTGCAGCAGGTATGAAATCTGAAATGATTGAGTTGCCGATTACTGTGAGTCAGAAAGACTTGTTGGATACCGTTGAACGACTCAATAACGATCCAACAATTCACGGAATTCTTGTCCAATTGCCATTACCGCCTCATATCGATGAGAACAAAGTAATCCGCTCTATTTCCCCTAAAAAAGATGTAGATGGTTTTCATCCGGAAAACGTTGGGAAAATGATTATTGGACAAACATCATATGTTTCATGCACACCTGCAGGTATTTTAGAATTACTTAAACATACGGGTACTGATATATCCGGAAAACATGCGGTAATTGTTGGTCGCAGTAATATTGTTGGAAAGCCTATGGGGCAATTGCTTCTTCAAAAAGATGCAACAGTCACCTATTGCCATTCTAAAACCGAAGACTTGGTGTCATTTACACGTCAAGCGGATATATTGATAGTCGCAATTGGGCAGGCAAAATACATTACGGCTGAGCATATTAAAGCAGGTGCAACAGTGATTGACGTTGGTATGAATCGGGATGAAAATGGGAAACTATGTGGCGATGTCGATTTCGAGAGCGTCAAAGAGAAAGCAGGTGCACTAACACCTGTCCCTGGTGGTGTCGGTCCCATGACTGTAACCATGTTACTGAAAAACACGTTGAAGAGTGCGCAATTAGCGTGCAGTAATTATATTTAAGAAAGCGGCTGATGCCGTTACATAGAATACAACAGTGCTGTTTCTTGTAAGTGAGAGACAGCTTTTTATACGCAGGAGGGGAATTCGTTGTCAGGTAATCCATACTTAACCGTACAAGCTGTCACTAAATACATTAAGCGGAAGTTTGATGCCGATCCACACTTGCGGAATGTCTATATAAAAGGTGAATTATCCAATGTGAAAATTCATCCAAGCGGACACATATACTTCACGTTGAAAGATGACAAAAGTAGAATTCAAGCAGCCATGTTTCGTGGTAATGCCTCTAGTTTGAAATTCAAACCAGAAAGTGGCATGAATGTACTGATAACAGGGGATATTAATGTATATGAAAGTAGTGGACAATATCAGCTTTATGTACAATCCATGGAACCAGATGGTATCGGGGCTCTTTTTCTTGCTTTTGAGCAGTTAAAAGAGCAATTAAGCAAGGAAGGCTTGTTTGACGTCCGATGGAAACAGCCGTTACCGTGGATTCCTAAGAAAGTCGGTGTCGTTACCGCTAAATCTGGCGCTGCGTTCCAAGATATTTGTTCAACGATAGCTCGTAGATTTCCTATGGCTGAAATAGTATTATTCCCGGCAGCTGTGCAGGGAAAACAAGCGGTACCTTCAATTGTTGAAGCGATTGAACAAGCGCAACTCCAAGGAGATATAGACGTCCTCATTGTTGGAAGAGGCGGTGGCTCCATAGAAGATTTATGGGCATTTAACGAAGAGGCGGTCGCTCGTGCAATTTTTTCTAGCCGAATCCCTACCATCAGTGCAGTCGGACACGAAACAGATACAACGATTGCGGATTTTGTTGCAGATCATCGTGCGCCCACACCGACTGCCGCTGCAGAACTTGCAGTCCCTGCAAAGGAAGAGTTGGCAGGACGTATTTTGGATCGAAAGCGAGTGATTTATCGTTTTCTTGCGACACGTCTGTCTCAAGAACAAAAGCAGTTGGATCGGTTGAAAAATGCGTATCCGTTTCTTTATCCGGAAAGATTATATCGACCATTTATTGAAAAACAGTCATCTCTCGAGGAGCGTCTTACTCGGAGTCATAGTGAATTGCTATATCGAAAATCCCAGCATGTCACTCAAGTAAGTGCTCGTTTACAATACGTTTCACCAGTCGTCCAGCTACAGCAACGTTTAAAAGATTCGGAGATTGCTGAAGAAAGACTCCTTCGGGCAATGCGCCAATCCTTAGGTGGCAAACAAGACCGCTTCCTGACTGGTATTCGAATGTTGCAAGCCCTCAATCCACTAAACGTGATGGAAAGAGGATTTACAATCGTATACAAACAGGGTGAACTAGTAAAGAACGCAGGATCTCTAACACCTGGAGATTCTGTAGAGATCAACATGCAGGATGGTACTGCGATTGCTGAAGTCCGCTCGATTGAACCCCTTAAGGAGGAATCATGAATGGAAACTGATTCAATGAAATTTGAAGAAGCGATGCTGGAATTGGAAAAGATTGTTCAACAACTTGAAACTGGAGATGTTCAACTAGAAGATTCCATCACTTTATATAAAAAAGGGATGGAGCTTTCTACATTTTGTCAACAAAAACTGCAACATGCAGAGAAGCAACTCGTTACTATTGTAGACAAAAATGGAGAGACCACTTCATTGGACCCTTCGAAGGGAGAGGAAGCAAGTGAGTGAGCAGCTGAATAGGTTTATTGATGAAAAAATACCACTTTTACATACTCACTTCTCTGAGCTCTTTGACGGGATGAACTATCCACAAGTCTTGCAAGAAGCGATGGCTTATTCTGTGAATGCAGGTGGAAAAAGAATACGTCCTCTCCTTGTACTTGCAGTGTTACAAGATTTAGAAGTGACTTCTAAAGATGCAGTTCAAGTAGCTGGTGCAATTGAATTGATACACACATATTCTTTAATCCATGATGATCTTCCATGCATGGATGATGATGACTTTAGAAGAGGGAATCCAACCAATCATATTGTTTTTGGAGAAGCAACAGCCGTATTAGCTGCAGATGCTTTACAAACACTTGCATTTGAAGAACTTGCGTCACTTCAGCATACGGACCCAGCAACGATGCTTGCCATTTTGAAAGCTGTGAGCACAGCATCAGGTGCTTCCGGAATGGTAGGCGGTCAAATTCTGGATATGCAAGGAGAGGGTAAACAACTATCCTTGACAGAACTCGAAGAAATCCATGTTCATAAAACAGGCGCATTACTTGCGAGCTGTGTTGAATCAGGTGCTCTGCTTGCTGGAGTACCAGAAGTGAAAATGGAAAGTCTCCGTATATTTTCGCGTAATATCGGTCTAGCTTTTCAAATCAAAGATGACATATTAGACGTCACTGCTTCCACTGAGCAACTTGGAAAGACGGCTAACAAAGATACAGCGAGTGCTAAGAGTACATACCCTGCATTACTCGGGCTAGAAGGCGCTCAAGCAAAACTTGAAAATCATCACAAACAAGCACTAGATGCTTTAGAGGAAATCGGTTTAGGAAGTTCTTTATTATCTCAAATTGCAGACTATATTATTAATCGAAACGCATAAAGTAAGGCGTCTAGATGGTACTGTTTGTTGGATTGTTGATATAATAAGGAAAACGAGTGGAAACAGTAGTATTAACTTATGAAGGTGTGTGATAGAGATGGATCTTACAAAGATCAGCAGTCCATCGGATATTAAAAACTTGAACCTGGAAGAGATGAAAGAACTCGCTTCAGACATTCGGAAGTTTCTTATAAACAAATGTTCTGTAACAGGCGGTCATATCGGACCTAATCTAGGTGTTGTGGAGTTGACAATCGCTCTTCACAAATTTTTTAATAGTCCACAGGACAAATTCATTTGGGACGTTGGGCATCAAGCGTATGTTCATAAAATTTTAACCGGTCGAGCTGGTGATTTTGACACGCTACGTAAATACAAAGGGTTAAGCGGTTTCCCAAAGATGTTAGAGAGTGAACACGACGTCTGGGAAACAGGACATAGTTCAACTTCGTTATCTGCAGCAATGGGGATGGCGGCAGCACGTGACATTAAAGGTGACGACAACTACGTTATTCCTATTATTGGTGATGGAGCACTAACAGGCGGGATGGCGCTCGAAGCCCTTAACCATATCGGGAGTCAACAGACAAACATGATTGTTATCTTAAATGATAACGAAATGTCAATTGCACCGAACGTAGGAGCACTCCATTCTGTACTAGGGAAATTACGTACAGCTGGAAAATATAACAGCGTAAAAGATGATGTAGAAGAATTGATCAAGCGTATCCCTGCAGTTGGAGGGAGGATGGCATCTTTAGCTGAACGTCTCAAAGATAGTCTTAAATATTTGGTTGTATCCGGTGTCTTCTTTGAAGAGCTTGGGTTTACGTATTTAGGACCAATTGATGGTCATGATTTCAATGAATTGGAACGCAATCTACTTTATGCTAAAAAAATGGAAGGGCCTGTCCTTCTTCATGTTGTTACGAAAAAAGGAAAAGGCTATCATCCAGCTGAAAATGATAAAGTGGGCACGTGGCATGGAACTGGCCCTTATAAAATAGAAACAGGAGACTTTGTAAAATCTCCTGCCAAAGGACCATCTTGGAGTGGCTTGGTTGCAGCAACGGTTGCAAGAATTGCTCGGGACGATCGACGTGTTGCGACGATTACACCAGCGATGCCTGTCGGTTCAAAACTAGAAGCAATTTCAGCGGAATTCCCTGACCGTTTTTACGATGTTGGAATCGCAGAACAACATGCAGCGACAATGGCTGCAGGTATGGCGACACAAGGGATGAAACCGTTCTTGTCCATCTACTCTACGTTCCTTCAACGTGCATATGATCAGTTAGTCCATGATATTGCTCGTCAAAAGTTAAACGTTTTCATCGGTATCGATCGTGCGGGACTAGTTGGCGCTGATGGAGAAACCCACCAAGGTGTTTTTGACATCGCATTCTTACGTCACTTACCAAACATGGTCATAATGATGCCGAAAGATGAAAATGAAGGTCAGCATATGGTTAAAACTGCGTTGGAGTATAACGATGGACCGATTGCTATGCGTTACCCACGAGGAAATGGGTTCGGTATTCCTATGGATGAAGAATTAAAAGTATTACCAATCGGGAAATGGGAAAAGTTAACCGATGGACAAGATGCAACAATCTTAACATTCGGTACGACGATTCCTATGGCATACGAAGCTGCAGAACTATTAGCAGAGCGAGGAATTTCAGTTAGCATCGTCAATGCTCGTTTCATTAAACCATTAGATGAAGAGATGTTGGATGAGCTCTTTGCAGGTGGAAAACCGATTATTACTGTGGAAGAAGCAGTTCTTGCGGGAGGTTTCGGTAGCGCAGTTCTTGAATACGCTCACGATACCGGCGTCAGTGCCCCGATTTACAGAATGGGAATTCCTGACCAATTCATCGAGCATGGAGATGTCGATGCATTGCTTGCTGAGATCGGGATGACTCCTGGTGCACTTGCGGATTTAACGGCAGATGCAATTTCCGTGTTGGAACGGAAGAAGGAAATGCAATGACCAATACAGATCCTAAAGAACGGGTCGACGTCTTGCTAGTTCAACGTGGTTTGGTAGAAACGAGAGAACAGGCAAAGCGATCGATTATGGCAGGCATCGTGTATTCCAATGAAACACGTATGGATAAGCCTGGAGAAAAAATAAAATCCTCCTTACCGTTACAAGTAAAAGGCTCAACGTTGAAATACGTGAGCCGTGGAGGATTGAAATTAGAAAAAGCATTAGAGGAATTCGATGTTACGGTAGATGAACGGATAATGCTGGACATTGGTTCTTCGACAGGCGGATTTACGGATTGCGCTCTTCAGAATGGTGCACAACATTGCTATGCTTTAGATGTGGGTACAAACCAGCTTGCGTGGAAGATCCGCTCAGACGCTCGCGTTACGGTAATGGAGAAATGCAACTTCCGATATGCAACACCTGATATGTTTACTGAAGGATTACCTGATTTCGCGACAATTGACGTATCCTTCATTTCCCTAGGACTGATACTACCGCCTTTGAAACAAATACTGATTCCTGGTGGGGATGTTTTGGCGCTAGTGAAACCTCAGTTTGAAGCTGGTAAGGAGAATGTTGGGAAAAAGGGAATCGTACGCGACGTTGCAGTTCATAAAGAAGTATTGCGGAAAGTAGCGGAGTTTGCTTCACAAGAAGGGTTTAGTTTACGGGATATGACGTATTCTCCAGTTACTGGAGGGGAAGGGAATATTGAATTCCTTTTCCATTTAGTTGCTGAAGATCAACCTACAACAAAGTTTGCAGACAAAGACTTTTCAGAATTAGTTAAGCGAGCCCATTCAGAATTAGTTAAGCGAGCCCATTCAGAATTATCGTAACAGGAAACGGGATTCATCTGAAAATAATGATGGAATCCCTTTCTTTTTCTTACAAATGACGTGCAGGGAGTGATTGATATGAACAAAGGGCAGCGCCATCTTCGCATCCGCGAGATTATTACATCTCAAGCGATTGAAACGCAAGATCAGCTCGTGGATACATTAAAAAGTTCGGGTGTGGATGTGACACAAGCAACAGTTTCCCGGGATATTAAAGAATTACACTTATTTAAAACACCATTGCCTGATGGACGTTACAAATATAGTTTACCCGCAAATCCACAATTCAATATCGAGGATAAATTGCACCGAATGTTGACAGATGCATTCATAAGTATTGATGGCGCAAGTCATTTTCTCATATTGAAAACGCTACCAGGTAACGCACATGCAGTCGGTTCGCTCATCGATCATTTGGAATGGATCGAAATGCTTGGTACTATTTGTGGTGACGACACATGTATGATTATTTGTCGAGATGAAGTAGGTGCAGGTTCGGTGAGAGATCGCTTGCTTGCAATGCTGTAAGAAAGGGGGAGAATCCCTTGTTAAGTGAACTATCCATTAAGAATTTCGCAATTATAGAAGAGCTGGATGTTTCGTTTGAAGAGGGACTTACCGTTCTGACAGGTGAAACGGGAGCAGGCAAGTCCATCATTATTGATGCCGTGCAGCTCGTAGCTGGCGGGCGAGGCTCTGTTGAATTCATCCGTCATGGAACAAAGAAGGCGGAGCTTGAAGCAATGTTTATAATTACTGACTCCAAACATCCTGTTTTTCAAAAACTGAGTGAAGTTGGTATAGAAGCAGAAGAGGGCACCATTATTTTGCGCAGAGAGTTGAACCATAGCGGTAAAACGACTTGTCGGGTTAATGGAAAACTGGTCACGATTGCGATTCTTCGTGAAATTGGAAGTCAGTTAATTGATATCCATGGTCAGCATGAAAATCAGGAATTGATGCACCAGAAGCGACATATCCATTTGTTGGACTCGTTTGCTGGGGCGCCATTTAAACGAGCGATGAAAAACTACGCAGAATTATACGAAGACTATGTAAAGTTGCACAAAAAGTTAAGTCTTGCATCGGAAAACGAACAGCAAATTGCGCAACGCATCGATTTGTATACGTTTCAATTAACTGAAATCGATGAAGCCGCGCTCCAAATCGGTGAAGAAGAAACGTTGGAATCCGAACGAGTGAAGCTTCAGCATTTTCACCGTCTTTTTGACCGGTTAAATAGTGCATACGAAGCCATTCAAGGTGATTCGCATGCATTGGATTACCTCGGTACAGCAATGGGCGATCTGGAGGATGCTGCATCGGTGGATGGAGACTTAAAAACACTTGCAGAAACAGCGGGTGAGAGTTTTTATTCATTGCAAGATGTCGCCCATGACATTAAAGGCATGATTGATGAAATGGAATATGATCCGAATCGTTTAGAAGTTGTCGAAGATCGATTAGCTTTGTTTACAACCCTTAAACGGAAGTATGGCACTTCCATTGAAGATATATTACTGTACAGAGATAAAATTGCCGATCGGTTAGATGAGCTTATTAACCGGGATGACCGTCTTGAAAAAGAACAAGAAAAATTACAGCATTTACGAGCAGACTTGGAAATCGAAGCAGGGGAACTTTCTGCCATTCGAAAAGAGTCATCATCGATGCTGGAAGAAGCAATTATGGAACAACTTCGTCAACTACATATGGGGAAAGCCGAATTCCAAGTCAAAATCGATCGGAAAGAAGCCGGTTCTTTTGATTATAATGGGTTCGATGATGTCGCATTTTATATATCGACCAATGTTGGTGAACCTATGAAGCCGCTTGTCAAAGTCGCTTCAGGTGGAGAGTTATCACGTGTAATGCTCGCATTAAAAACGATTTTTTCCAAACACCAAGGAATCACATCGATTATCTTTGACGAAGTTGATACGGGTGTTAGTGGTCGTGTCGCCCAAGCGATTGCAGAAAAAATTGCAATGGTTGCGATGAATTCCCAAGTATTATGTATTTCCCATCTGCCTCAAGTAGCTGCAATGGCAGATCATCATTACCTCATCCACAAAGAAGTGACAGATGAACGCACACGGACTTCGATTCAAGATGTATTGGATGAAGATCGCACTAGGGAATTGTCTCGGATGTTATCAGGTGCTGAAGTGACGCCACTGACTTTGCGTCATGCTGACGAATTACTGCAGCTTGCTGAAGCACGTAAAAGCATATTATAAAAAACAAAGGAATGTCGGGTGTTGTTACCGATATTCTTTTTCAATTCCACCTTTGCATGTTTTACCCTTTCATAACAACCTTCATAACGCACACTCTATAGGTAATCTAAAATTGAAGGAGGTGACTTATGGAATGGAGTAGACAGCTGAAATTTTTCATGGCGTCTGTTGTGATGATTGTAGGTATGTCCTGTAGTTCTATCGCTGCCCTTGCGACAAGCGGCTCTTTAATTCCAATGGGAAATTCAATTGGAATTCAACTTGAGCTAGCGGGTGTCTTTGTGACAAGTGATGTGCCGCTAAGTAAAAAGAATGCTTCGCTTAAAGCTGGGGATCAGCTAATGAGCATCGATGGCACGTCCATTGAATCACTAAAGAACCTTCAAGAAAAAGCGGGAGTAATTGAAGATGAATCAGTATTAAAACTCATTCTCAAACGTGATGAAAATGACGTTAAGATTGAAGCGGACGGATTGTCATTCAAGCGAGCGCTACCATTTTTAAAGGACACTACAGAAGGAACCGGGACACTAACATATGTCGATCTCAACGATGGGACATATGGAGCACTCGGACACCAAATCATCGATAGTTCTCTGAACAGTGCACCTAATTTCGATAGTGGTTCCATTTACTTGTCGGAAATCGAACAAATTAAGAAAAGTACTCCAGGAAACCCCGGTTATAAGATTTCTTCAATCATCGATCAGGAAAAAACACTCGGTTCAATTTTAACCAATAGTGTTTATGGAATCTTTGGCGATTGGAATACTTCTTATAAGGAAGTCTTGACGGAACCATTGGAAGTTATGCAACCAACAGAGTTAACTGTTGGAAAGGCTGAAATTTTAACGACGATTCAAGGGACGGAAGTCGAATCGTTTGAGATTGAAATCTCCAAGCTGTCAAATGATTCATTTCAATTTAAACTGACAGATCAGCGTCTCCTTGAAAAAACAGGAGGCATTTTGCAAGGGATGAGTGGTAGTCCTGTCATCCAAAAAGGAAAATTTGTTGGCGCAGTCACCCATATGTTCGTAGACGAGCCTGAAAAAGGAGCCGGTCTATTCCTTGGAAAAATGACAGAAGTAGGTGCGAAGTAAACAAAAAACAGCCAACTCTGAAAAGAGTTGGCTGTTTTTTGTTAAATTAAAGTGTTAAAAATTAAAGAATTCTGTCGAAATAAAGAGAAACCGTACGCCATTGGATTCATTTTAAATTTCAATAAAGGAAATGAGGAACCTTTGTCGAAAATTTTACCAAGCAAGGAATCGACAGGGAATTGCAGCAACAGACTTGCTGCGTGTCAATCAAGGGGGAATTGAGAATGGGTAAAATTAAAATAGCAATAGCTGATGATAACAAAGAGCTTGTAAAAACAATGACTGCTTATTTTGAGAAGCATCCTGAAATAGATGTGCTATGGACAGCTCAAAATGGAAAGCAGTGTTTACAGAACTTAGAACAATCGGTTCCCGATGTACTATTATTGGATATTATAATGCCGTATTTGGATGGAATTGCCGTGTTAGAAAATATTCGTAATAACGATGTGACTTCGGACTTGAAAATAATAATGCTAACTGCCTTTGGTCAAGAAGACGTAATGACACAAGCCGCTGGATTAGGTGCATCCTACTTTATGTTAAAGCCGTTTGAATTTGAACAGCTCGTTAACCAGATTTTCCAAGCCGCGAGTGTACAGAAACCATCCCGTGAGCAACAACCAGCACAACAAGCTGTCAAAGCCGAAGAGGGCGTATCTCAAAAGGTACTGGATACAGCTATTACTACGACCATTAAAGAAATTGGAGTTCCAGCTCATATTAAAGGTTATTCATACCTTCGAGAAGCGATCCAAATGGTTTACAATGACAATGATCTACTCGGGGCTGTGACGAAAATTTTGTACCCTGATATTGCGGAAAAGTACAAAACAACTCCTTCACGGGTAGAGCGAGCAATTCGTCATGCTATTGAAGTTGCGTGGAATCGTGGGAATTATGAAGTTATCTCAAAAACATTTGGCTATACGGTTCACCATTTAAAGAGTAAACCTACAAATTCTGAGTTCATCGCTATGATCGCTGACAAAATCCGTTTGGAACATATGGCAAGCTAAAGACATTTGCCGCTGAATGTAGGATATAGCAAACAAACCTAAGAAACATACAAAGGCGGGAGAACTTGGACCTGCCTTTTCGTGTGCCCATAATTCCTAGTCAGTTCAATGGGCCATTACGAAGTAATTTTACCTAATCTGAATTTAGGAGGTGGAAAGCATCCCAACTTACTTTTTTTCTAGTAGACAAGTCGATGCTTACTGTGTGAAAAGATGCAAAACTTTATTGTTCCTTGAAAAGCTAAAGGGCTAAGTGTAGACGAAACACCTATTTCTTATAATGTTCAAAGATTTATAATGGATGAAGGGAGAGGTGAACAAAGTGTTATATGAAAACGATTTCATCGAACTAACACGAAATGAAAACACGATATCAATGCGAACTAAAAAGAGCGGTTTTCCGATCAAATCTTTTGATAAAATCACACAAAAATTACCCCGATTAAAAATCACATCTTTTCCAGAGCTTCGTCGAGCACTTTCTACTGAAGGGAACGAGGGAGAAATCGCTAGTTACGCTCCTATAATTGAAATTATCGTTTCATCCGACAAAATGAAAGCAGAAGCTGAGATTTATTTGACTGCAGAAGAAATTGAGGAAAAAAGAAATGAGCTTCCCTCGCTAGTAGCAGAGGCTTTAAAGAGCAAAGGAATTCAGCCAGGTCAATATAACGTAAATTGGAATGCAGTTAAGGCACGACAAACCATTGTTGTAGCTGAGGGCGAATTTCCAGTAAAAGGCGAAGATGCACGTATTACATACATAGAGATTCCTGAAAGACGTCCAGTTATACGCGCAGATGGCTCTGCGGATTATTACGAGATGAATTTTGTAACCCCCATTAAAAAAGGAGACTGGCTGGGTGAAAAAACTCCACCTCAAGAAGGAACGCCAGGAATGGACGTTTTTGGAAATGAGTTAGCGAGCAAGAAAGGGCTGGACAACAAGCTCTACTATGATAGGAAGTCTGTCGAAGAAGTGGATGAACATGGAAAAAAGGTGCTTCGTGCAATCCATGGCGGCGTTTTGGAATTTGAAAATGGTGTCGTTGGTATTGGCCAACAACTCATCATTAATGGGGATGTTGGTCCGGAAACTGGCTCCATTACCTTTGATGGCACCGTTGTTATTTCAGGTACTGTACTTGCAGGGTACAGCGTAAATGCTACAGGGGATATTTCAATCGGAGCAAAAGAAGGCGTAACAAATGCAAAAGAAGTGAGATCTGAACAAGCTGATGTCTATATTAAAGGTGGTGTATTTGGCGGAGGTACAACTCTCATTGAAGCGAAAGGGAGTATCTTCATTAAACATGCTAATGAGTGTAGTCTTTTTGCAAATACTGTACAAGTCGGACTATATTTGCTTGGATCTGAAGTGATTGCAGATTATGTTTATGTAGATCGCCATAAAGGAAAAATCATCGGTGGAACTACCGAAGGGAAGTATCGTATAGAGTGCGCAACTGCTGGCAATCGTCATGAACGTGCTACTTTGTTGAATGCAAAAGGAATCGATAAAGAAGTACTCCAAATTGAAGTTCAAAGAATGGCCCAGTCGATTAAAAACTTGCAAAAACAGATCGTTAAGTTAGAGTCGCATATTGAACCATTAGAAAAAGTAGTTGCAACGTTAGTAGGCGCTCAGCGTGAAGCATATGATAAGATACAAGATACATTAACAACAAGTCGTGAGGAGATTTTTGTCCTCGATCAAGCCATTCAATCGAATTTACAAATCATGAAATCAGCGATTCCTCCACAAATCGAAATTACACATGAAGCAAATCCTGGAGTATGTATTCATATCGGACCTAAGACTTCTATTATTGAATCCCCGACAAAAGGTGTTTTTGAATTGATTGATGGGGTATTAAACATCTAAGTCATATCATAGACCAGGAGGTTGCTATATGTCTGTAGAAAACAAAGTAGAGAAACGTCGAGAAATTTATGCACATCGAGGTGCCTCAGGAAAATACTTTGAAAATACTATGAAGGCATTTTATGGAGCTGTTGAAGAAGGAGCAGATGGTATTGAATTAGATGTCCAGTTGTCAAAAGATGGCGTCTTTTTCGTCATCCATGATTCTGATCTCTACCGTTTGTCAGGTATTCGTAAAACGATTTCGGAAATGGATGCAGCTGAAATTCAACAAATTCGTATTGGAAAGCGGTTTTTGAGAGGAGTAAAAGGCAGTTCGATTCCTACTCTTACTTCCGTGATCTCATTTGCAGCGTTGGAGTCTATTGGATTAAATATTGAACTCAAAGAGACTGTTTCGGATCATCCTGAATGTCTTTCCTCTTTACTAGACCAAATTTCAGTGCTTGATGAAGTTTACATATCCTCATTCGATTATAATTTGGTTGAGAAAGTGAAACAATTAAACCCGGATATGGAAGCAGGATTGCTACTTAAAAAATCAATGCTGACAGATAAACAACTATCAGATTATCCTGCAGCAGATGCATTTCACTTTCACAAAAGAATGATGAAAGAACCTTACCTTAGTCAATGGCAACAAACAAATAAAACGATAAGGGTTTACGGAGTGGATGGAGACGAATCCTTTGTCAAAAGTCCTCCAGACTTCATCTATGGGTGGATTACAGACTATCCGGAACGTTTTACTAAGTAATTTACTGTTGCTCTTTGTCTGTGCAATGATTTCTTGAGTAGAAGTGAAAAAGTCCGTGGAAAGCAGTTAATGGCAATAAGCGCGCTAAAAATATCCATATTAGAAATAGGAGACCTGGCAATTACGCCAAGTCTCCTATTCTTATTTTCTCTTTTTTTGTATTCTACCTGTTCGCTGATCTCTTCGAAACAAAAATCCAGCGAAAAACCCGATGCTTACCGCGAGTAAAAGAAACCCTGCAATAAATTGCATCCATATGTATGGGAACGGACTAAATAAGATACCGAACAATGCATCACGCATTAACTTTATGCCAAGAGCTGCGGCAATACCTGGTATTACGAGCACTATGAACGCTGCCAAACGAGCCATATGAACCCCTCCAATCCTTATTAATTTTACCTGCTGTCGAAAGATTGTCAAGACGCGAAGGATAATGTATGATAAAATTGGAAATGCAAAAGATTGCACAAAGGTGAGAGGGGGATTGAACATCTTTGCAAAACATTTTAATAATTGATGCTGACCAAGAAAGCATCTGTGTTTTACAACACATTGAGCAAATAGATACTTACCAAATCATCGGTATTGTTGACCGTACAGAGAACGGTGATAGCAATAAGTTTGCAAGTCAGAACGGAATCCCTCATGGACCTGATCCAGAAAGTTTTCTTTCAGGAAATGTGCAGCTAATTCTAGACTTTTCGGGGGATTCCCCATCCATTTACAATCAAAAATATCCACAAATTACAGTGATACCGAAATCCATTAGTCAACTTATAGTGAAGATTTTGGCTTATCACCACTCAGAATTGCATTCATTGGAATCTGACAACATAATATACAAATCCATTTTCAACTCAGTCGGTGAAGGCATGATAGGAATTGACAAAAAAGGTCATATAAACCTATTTAATGATAGCGCTTCCAAAATGCTTGATTTTTCAGTTGAAGAAGTAATCGGAAAGCCGATTTTATCGATAATCCCAGCTTCAGGTTTGCCGGACATTCTACAAAATGGTCAACCTGACTCCGATGTTGAACTTCAACTAACAAATGGACTGGATATTTTGAGTTCCAGATATCCTATCGTCATGCCAGACGGAACGATAACTGGAGCGTTTGCTGTTTTTAAAGATGTAACAGGTGTAATCCGCACCGCAGAAGAAATTACAGACTTGAAGCGGGTTAAAACGATGCTTGAGGCCATTATTCATTCGAGTGATGATGCAATATCCGTCGTCGATTCAGAAGGCTTAGGAATCTTAGTTAATCCAGCTTACACACGTTTAACGGGTTTAACAGAGAGAGAAGTTATTGGACAACCGGCAACTGTCGACATTAGTTCAGGCGAAAGTATTCACATGAGAGTCCTTGAGACAAAAGCACCCGCACGTGGTGTGAATATGCAAATCGGTGAAAATAATCGAGATGTGATTGTAAATGTTGCACCGATAATTGTTGACCAGGAAGTGAAGGGCAGTGTCGGTGTCATTCACGATATTACAGAAATACGCAGTCTTATGAAACAACTTGACCATGCAAAAGCGATGATCCGTGAGTTAGAATCGACGTATACGTTTGATGATATAATCGGCACCAATGAAGACCTGCTAATTGCAGTCAGTCAAGCAAAAATTGCAGCAGGTTCGGAAATCCCTGTCATGCTTCGAGGGGAACCAGGGAGCGGAAAAGAACTTTTCGCTCATGCCATTCATACAGGAAGCAGAAGAAATGAAGGAGAGTTCATCAGGGTTTCATGTGCGTCATTAGATGTAGAAGCAATTGAAGTCGCACTCATGCACACAGAAATTCAACATGATAAAAGTTCAGGAACGCTGTTTTTGGACGAAATCACTGAATTGAAACCAGCTGTACAGAAAAAGCTCTTGGAATACATAGGTTCTGGACGTATAACGGCAGCGGGGCAACCTATACAACTGACAGTGCGCATAATTACATCTTCTGCAGCCAACCTAGAACGCGCTGTTCACGAGGGAGTTCTATGTGAAGACTTGTACTATCAACTCACACGCATGTCTATCCGAATTCCTCCGTTGCGAACAAGGACAGATGATATTGAGCTTTTGACAGATGTTCTCCTCGCGATGCTTAATCAGGAATTCGGTATGACCATTCAGCAAGTGACGCCTAAGGCGATGCAACGTCTTCAGTCCTATGAGTGGCCAGGAAATGTCCGCGAACTGGAAAACGTGTTAAGTCGAGCGATGATTTTAACGGAAGCAGGTTCTACAAAGCTCGATGAAGAGGACATCGTACGAGCATTGTCTTCGCGTAGTGAACAGCAAACAGATCCTGGAATTCCTGAAAAGCGGACGCTCGCTTCGCTGATGGAAGATCATGAAAAGGTATTGCTTGAGACCTCATTGAAGGAAAATAACGGTCAAAAAGTTTTAACAGCTGATCGACTTGGTATTTCACTTCGATCCTTGTACTACAAATTAGAAAAATACAAATTGATTTAACGAAAGTGAGGTGACGGAATGGAGACACTTTCAGAACTTGTACAACAAGCAGCTGCGTTATCGGACAGACCGTGCACCGCTGTTGCTTGTGCAGCAGATGCGGATGTATTGGAGTCTGTTGAACTTGCTGTTTCGCGAGGACTTGCAACTTTCAAGCTCTATGACGATAAAAAGCAATTGCTTGAAACAATTCAATCGAAGTATCCTCAGCTCGCCAATCATCCTGATATCGAATTGATTGATAGTGAAGGTATGCAACATGCAGCTCAATTAGCAGTCGATGCAGTATCTTCAGGGAACGCCCAAGTACTTATGAAGGGAAATCTCCCTACTGCGGCATTGATGAAGGTTGCACTACGAAAAGAAGCGGGTTTGAGAACTGGGAACGTACTTTCACACGTAGCTGCGTTTGAAATTCCGGGCTTCAACAAGCTATACTTCGTTACCGATTCTGCGATGAGCATTACACCTGATCTACAGGTGAAAGTACAAATCATCCAAAATGCGGTAACTGTTGCTAGAGCTTGCGGTATAGATGTTCCAGTTGTTGTGCCGCTTGCTGCGGTAGAGTCTGTAAACCCGGCGATGCAAGCAACATTGGACGCAGCTTCCTTGACGATGATGAATCAGCGAGGACAGTTGAAAAATTGTGTTGTTGAAGGTCCTATGGCATTGGACAATGCGATTTCACCAGAAGCAGCTCAACATAAAGGGCTCTCTGGTCCGGCAGCAGGAAAAGCGGACATTTTAGTTGCGCCCAACTTGGAAGCTGGTAACATTCTCTACAAATCGTTAACCTACTTTGCTCGTGCGAAAGTAGGCGGAATCATCCAAGGGGCTTCCGCGCCAATCGTTGTCACGTCACGTGCGGACAATGCCGAAACGAAACTTCATTCACTAGCACTTGCATTATTAGTAAGTAAAAACTGATTGAATAATTGGAGGAATTACAAATGGAAATTATCAAATACATGGAAACTTACGACTATGAGCAATTGGTGATCTGCCAAGACAAAACAACTGGCCTAAAAGCATTCATCGCAATTCACGATACGACACTTGGACCTGCACTTGGTGGAACTCGCATGTGGACATACAACAGTGAGGAAGAAGCAATTGAAGACGCGCTTCGCCTTGCACGCGGAATGACTTACAAAAACGCTGCAGCTGGTCTAAACCTTGGTGGTGGTAAAGCAGTTATTATGGGTAACCCTAAAACAGACAAAAACGACGAATTGTTCCGTGCATTCGGTCGCTTCATCGAAGGACTAAACGGTCGTTACATTACAGCTGAAGACGTAGGTACAACTGAAGAAGATATGGACTTGATCCACCTTGAAACAGATTACGTAACTGGTGTTTCTGCTGAATTCGGTTCTTCAGGTAACCCATCACCTGTAACAGCACTTGGTGTATATGTAGGAATGAAAGCAGCAGCTAAAGAAGCATTCGGAGATGATTCTCTTAAAGGGAAGACTATCGCAGTACAAGGTGTCGGAAACGTTGCCTACACGATGTGCGAATACCTACATGAAGAAGGCGCGAAACTGATTGTTACGGATATTAATGAAGAAGCGGTGCAACGTGCAGTCGACAACTTCGGAGCAACAGCAGTGGGCATCAACGAAATTTATGGAGTAGATGCAGACATCTTCTCACCATGTGCACTTGGAGCTGTCATTAATGATGATACAATTCCACAATTGAAGGCAAAAGTCATTGCAGGATCTGCAAACAACCAATTGAAGAATCCAGAACACGGGGACAAAATCCACGAAATGGGACTTGTATATGCACCAGACTACGTCATCAACTCAGGTGGAGTTATTAACGTGGCAGACGAATTGGACGGATATAACCGTGAGCGTGCATTGAAAAAGGTCAACACGATCTACGATACAATCGAAAAAATCTTCGCGATTTCTAAGCGTGACAACATTCCTTCATATGTTGCAGCAGACCGTTTGGCTGAAGAGCGCATTGAACGAGTTTCAAAAGCACGCAACTCATTTCTACAAAAAGAAAAAAGCGTACTCTCAAAACGTCGATAAGGTACTTTGAGCTGTGCCGTGAAAGGAGACGATACTTGTGCACCATGGAGTTGCTAGAATTTTGACGATTAATCCTGGCTCTACCTCTACAAAAATTGGCGTGTTCGATAATGATCAACTCGTCATGGAAGAGACATTGCGTCATTCCACCGAACAACTTGCCCAGTTTGCTTCTATCACAGCGCAGTACGAATTTCGTAAGTCGATGATTGTGGAAGAGCTAAAACATCATAAAATTGATGTATCCTCGCTATCTGCAGTTTGCGGGCGCGGCGGTTTGCTGCGTCCGATTGCAGGAGGCACGTATCCTGTGAACGAAGCTATGCTTGAAGACTTGCGGAAAGGATATGCAGGTCAGCATGCATCTAACTTAGGCGGGATCCTTGCGAATGAAATTGCTGCAGAAGCGAATATTCCCGCCTACATTGTAGATCCAGTCGTAGTAGATGAACTGCAGCCTCTAGCAAGAGTTTCAGGATTTAACTTATTGGAGCGGCATTCGATTTTTCATGCACTGAACCAAAAAGCAGTTGCTAGAAGATATGCGCTGCGTACGGGGAGAAAGTATGAGGAACTTAAACTGATTGTGACACACATGGGTGGCGGGATTACCGTTGGTGCCCATCACCATGGAGAAGTCATTGACGTAAATAACGGACTCCACGGCGACGGTCCTTTTAGTCCCGAACGTGCAGGTACAGTTCCTGCTGGAGATTTAGTGGATATCTGCTTTTCTGGAAAGTACTATCGCCAGGAAATTATGGAAATGCTCGTCGGTAAAGGTGGTCTGACAGGATACCTTGGTACTAATAACGCGGTTGAAGTCGAAAAAAGAATTGCAGCTGGGGATGGACATGCAAAAGAAGTTTACAGCGCAATGGCTTACCAAGTCGCTAAGGAAATCGGTAGCGCAGCGGCCGTACTCCAAGGTAAAGTGGATGCAATTATTCTGACTGGCGGACTCGCATACGGCAAAGACTTTACTGCAGAGATACAAGGATATGTTGACTGGATAGCAGAGGTCGTTGTCTACCCGGGGGAAGACGAATTGCAAGCCCTTGCGGAAGGGGCAATCCGTGTTCTTACCGGTGAAGAGGAAGCAAAAGTGTATCCATCAAGAGAGACAAACATAGAAATGGAGGCTGAACACATTGGCTCAAGAGTATGATGTAGTAATTCTTGGTGGCGGAACAGGCGGATATGTAGCTGCCATTCGTTCTGCACAGCTTGGTCTGAAAACAGCGCTCGTTGAAAAAGGCAAATTAGGTGGTACGTGCTTACATAAAGGATGTATTCCTAGTAAAGCATTATTAAAAAGTGCAGAAGTTTACCAGCTGACGAAAGAAAAAGCTCAAAGTTTTGGTGTTGAAACAGAAGGCGTTACACTTAATTTCTCAGCTGTCCAAGAAAGAAAGAAGTCTATAGTCGACCAACTTTATAAAGGTGTTCAAGGTCTCATGAAAAAGGGCAAGATCGATGTCTATGAAGGAACAGGTAGAATGCTCGGACCCTCTATCTTCTCACCGATGCCTGGAACCATTTCAGTTGAGATGAATAACGGTGAAGAAAACGAAATGCTCATTCTGAAAAACTTAGTGCTTGCAACTGGATCACGTCCAAGAACATTGCCAGGACTAGAGTTGGACGAACAGCAAATCCTTTCTTCAGATGGTGCACTCTCTCTTGAATCATTGCCATCTTCTATGCTAATCATTGGCGGTGGAGTCATTGGAATTGAGTGGGCTTCTATGCTCAACGATTTCGGTGTTGACATTACTGTTGTTGAATATGCAGATCGAATTCTTCCTACTGAAGACGAAGACATTTCAAAAGAGATGAAAAAACTTCTTGAGAAAAAAGGCATCAAATTCGTTACAGGAGCAAAAGTGCTTCCTGAAACAGTTGAAAAGACTTCAGAGAATGTAACCATTTCAGCAGAAATTGGTGATTCTACACAAAGCTTCACAGCAGAAAAAGTTCTAGTTTCAGTTGGCCGTCAAGCGAATACTGAAGGGATCGGTATTGAAAATACGGAAATTGAAATTGAAAAGGGTTACATCAAAACACGTCCAACCTTCCAAACAAAAGAAAGCCATATCTATGCGATTGGAGATTGTATCGGTGGACTTCAACTTGCACACGTTGCTTCTCACGAAGGAATTGCTGCAATTGAACATATCGCGAATAACACCCCAGAGCCTATGGATTATGAAAAAATCTCACGGTGTATCTATTCAAGTCCTGAAGCAGCAAGCGTAGGCATCACCGAAAAACAGGCGAAAGATCGCGGTTTCACTGTAAAAATCGGTAAATTCCCATTCCAAGCAGTAGGTAAAGCACTGGTAAATGGAAAAGCGGACGGCTTTGTGAAAATTGTTGCGGATGAAAAAACTGATGATATTCTCGGTGTACACATGATTGGTGCCGGCGTTACAGACATGATCTCTGAAGCAGGCTTAGCTATGGTATTAGACGCAACACCTTGGGAAGTTGCAGAAACGATTCATCCACATCCATCACTCTCAGAAGTGATTGGTGAAGCGGCATTAGCTGTAGATGGTAAAGCAATCCACATGTAAAAAGGGGGAAATAATCATGGCAACAAACCGCCACGAAGAGCTTGGGCTCACGAATGATGATGTATTACAAATCTATGAAACAATGTTAATGGCTCGAAAAATAGATGAGCGCATGTGGCTTCTCAACCGTGCAGGTAAAGTTCCATTTGTTATTTCTTGTCAAGGACAAGAAGCTGCACAAGTAGGAGCTGCATATGCACTCGATAAAGATAAAGATTGGACTGCCCCTTACTATCGCGACATGGGAGTCGTCTTGCACTTCGGTATGACGCCGAAAGATTTGATGCTTTCAGCATTTGCGAAAGCAGAGGATCCGAACTCAGGTGGACGACAGATGCCAGGTCATTTCGGACAACGCAAGAATCGTATTTTGACAGGTTCTTCACCTGTTACGACACAACTTCCACACGCAGTAGGGGTTGCACTTGCAGCGAAGATTAAAGGCGAAGATTTCATTACATTTACAACACTTGGGGAAGGGTCTTCTAACCAAGGAGATTTCCATGAGGGTATGAACTTTGCAGGCGTACACAAATTACCTACTGTTGTCATGGTAGAAAACAATAAATATGCAATTTCAGTTCCTGTTGAGAAGCAACTTGCATGTGAACATGTAGCAGATCGTGCAGCTGGTTACGGCATGCCTGGTACAACAGTCGACGGAACAGATCCACTTGAAGTCTATAAAGTCGTGAAAGAGGCGGCAGACAGAGCACGACGTGGGGATGGACCAAGTCTCGTCGAAGCAGTATGTTATCGCCTGACGGCTCACTCATCTGATGATGATCACCGTTTGTATCGTGATGCTGAAGAGTTGGAAACAGAGCGCAAACTCGATCCAATCCCTAAGTTTGCTAATTATTTGAAAGAAGCTGGTGTGCTTACAGATGAGCTGAATAGCGAAATCGAAGAGCGGATCATGAAGCAAGTGAACGAAGCGACAGATTATGCAGAAGCAGCTCCTTATGCAGATGCAGAATATGCACTTCGTCATGTATATGCTGAACAAGGAGGGAACGACTGATGGCGGTCATTTCATATATCGATGCAATTACTAGTGCTATGGCAGAAGAAATGGAACGTGACGAAAACGTTTTCGTAATGGGAGAAGACGTTGGCCGTAAAGGTGGCGTTTTCAAAGCGACAACAGGCTTATACGATAAATACGGTGAATACCGTGCACTTGATACACCTCTTGCTGAATCCGCAATTGCTGGTGTTGCAATCGGTGCAGCGATGTATGGCATGCGCCCAATTGCTGAAATGCAGTTTGCAGATTTCATAATGCCTGCTGTGAACCAGATCGTTTCAGAAGCGGCAAAAATCCGCTACCGTTCAAATAATGACTGGTCTTGTCCACTAGTTGTACGTGCACCATTCGGTGGTGGCGTTCACGGTGCTCTTTATCATTCACAATCTGTGGAATCGATGTTTGCAGGAACTCCTGGACTTAAAATTGTTATTCCATCCACTCCATACGATGCGAAAGGTCTTCTAAAAGCAGCAATTCGTGATGATGATCCAGTTTTGTTCTTTGAGCATAAACGTGCATATCGACTTATCAAAGGCGAAGTACCTGAAGAAGAATATACAATAGAAATCGGAAAAGCGGATGTGAAGCGTGAAGGCGAAGACATTACAATCATCACATATGGTCTTTGTGTCCACTTTGCGCTGCAAGCTGCAGAGCGTCTTGCGGAAGACGGGATTTCATCACACATTCTCGATTTGAGAACGATTTACCCGTTGGATAAAGAAGCGATCATTGAAGCGGCTAAAAAGACAGGTAAAGTTCTTCTTGTTACAGAAGATAACAAAGAAGGCAGCATCATGAGCGAAGTGGCAGCCATTATTTCTGAAAACTGCTTATTCGACCTAGACGCTCCGATTCAACGTCTCGCTGGACCGGATATACCTGCAATGCCGTACGCACCAACAATGGAGAAATTCTTTATGGTGAATCCGGATAAAGTAGAAAAAGCAGCGCGAGAGTTAGCTGAATTTTAATAATGAACGGAGGGAAATCCAGTGGCAATTGAATCCATTAAAATGCCTCAACTCGGTGAGAGTGTAACTGAAGGTACGATTGAAAAGTGGCTTGTGAAGCCAGGTGATCATGTAGAGAAGTATGACTCACTTGCAGAAGTGAATACAGATAAAGTAACAGCTGAAGTACCTTCATCATTCACAGGGACGATTAAAGAAATCCTTGTTCAAGAAGGTCAAACAGTTGCTGTAGGTGAAATCGTATGTACGATTGAAACTGAAGGCGGAAGCAGTGAATCTGCCCAGCCTGAAGCAGCACCAGCTCAAAAAGAGCCAGCGAACGAAATGCCGGCAGAAGGTTCACAAAAACCAAAAAGTCCTGTGAAGAAAGAAAAGGGCGCTGCTGCAGGTCGTTACTCACCAGCTGTTCTTCGTCTTTCCCAAGATCATGATATCAATCTAGCGGATGTCGATGGTTCTGGACGTGATGGACGGATTACACGTAAAGACATCCAAGCAATTATTGATAGTGGCGAAAAGCCGCAGCCTAAATCAGCTGTTGAGGCACCAGCCCCTGTTCAGCAATCTGCACCAGCAGCGGCACCGGCTTCGAGTGCACCCGCACAAAGCGCAACAAATGTACCTGTTGCAGCAGGTGATATTGAAATTCCTGTTACTGGAGTACGCCGAGCAATCGCAAACAACATGCTAAAGTCTAAACACGAAGCACCACATGCGTGGACAATGATTGAAGTTGACGTTACTGAAATGGTGAAATACCGTGATTCATTGAAAGCTGAATTTAAGCAAAAAGAAGGCTTCAATTTAACGTACTTCGCATTTTTCGTCAAAGCAGTTTCTCAAGCATTAAAAGAATTCCCGATGATGAATTCAATGTGGGCTGGCGACAAAATCGTGCAGAAAAAAGACATCAACATTTCGATTGCTGTAGCAACTGATGAGGCATTGTATGTCCCAGTAATCCAGCAAGCGGATGAGAAAACAATTAAAGGCATAGGCCGTGAAATTACAGAGCTTGCTGGGAAAGTTCGTTCCGGCAAACTGAAATCACAGGAAATGCAAGGCGGTACGTTTACTGTAAATAACACGGGATCATTCGGTTCTGTTCAGTCAATGGGAATCATTAATCACCCGCAAGCAGCAATTCTGCAAGTGGAATCGATTGTCAAACGTCCAGTTGTTATGGACAATGGCATGATCGGCGTTCGGGATATGGTTAACCTTTGTCTGTCATTAGACCACCGTGTATTAGACGGCCTCGTAGCAGGTCATTTCCTAGCACGTGTCAAGGAAATACTAGAGAACGTTTCATCTGAAACAACATCTGTCTACTAAGTTAGACACACCAACCCCCTCGGCCATATTTAGAATGGACGTGGGGGTTGTCTTTTCAAGAAGGATCCATTTCAGGTACACTATGAGGTAACAGTTATACAGGGAGGGATTTTAAATGAGCAACTCTGACATACATAACATGATGCAACAACGATTTGAACTTCCGGATTGGAACGAATGGGAAGAAGTAGCGGAGCGGTCATTGAAAGGGAAGACAGTAGACTCCCTTAAAACAACGACAGCAGAAGGTATCACACTTAATCCGCTGTATACAGCAACCGTTGATCCAAATAAAAATATACGTCCTAGTCAACGGAAGTGGATTAGTGCGCAACCGACAGCTGGAAGTACAGGCTCTGAGTGGATTGCTTCGATGTCTGAAAGTCTTGAAAAGGGAAATGAAGCAATCTATATTGATGGAAGAACATCGATTGAATGGAACGATGCTTCTTTACATGCACTTGCCAAATTAATGAAAAACCATCCAATAGCCTTCATGCACATTGAATCTCAAGATCGTTTGCTTGAAGTATTTGATATGATTTCCTCTGAAGAACGCGAAAAAGTGACAGGTCTATTGCTGACTGCTGAATTTGACTTACCTTCAGGATATGAAAAAATCAGGTCACTCGGTATCGATTTGGAACCACTTCATATGAATGGGGCAGATAGTGTCACTGAGCTTGCAATCGCATTATCAGAAGCAACGGATCTCGCAACGCAAGCGGCTTCATTTGATCAATTTAAGAAAAATGTCTTTTTTAGATTTCCTGCAGACACTCATTTCTTTATGGAAATCGCAAAATTTAGAGCGTTCCGTACTTTATGGCAATTATTCAGTAGTGCATACGATGAAAACGAGTTAAGTCCTGTTCCTTTAATTGGAGTAACTTCGCTGCGATCGTTCTCAAAAATAGATCCTTATGTGAACTTGCTAAGAGCAGGAAATAGCGCTTTTTCCGCAGTGTTAGGTGGAGCGGACTGGCTAACGGTCTACCCTTATAACGAGTTGACGGGAAATACGGCACAGTCACTCCGATACGCTAGAAATGTACAACTCATTATCCGAGAAGAAACGCATGCAGACAAAGTCATCGATCCTGGCGGCGGCTCGTACTTCATCGAACAACTAACAGAAGAACTAGTTCATAACGCTTGGGAACTGTTCCTAGAGATTGAGGAAAACGGCGGCAAAGATGTCTACCTGCAATCCGGTAAATTACAACAGCTTGCAGATGAACGAAAAGCTAATGCTGCAACTGGAGTTACTTCTTTGATAGGAACCAGTGTCTATGCAGATCCTGAGAATCATAATTTAGCTGAAAACGCTTTTAGAATCGAGACATCACGTCCGGCATATCCATTTGAGGAGCTGCGTAAAAAAGCAGCTGAACATCCGATTGATATTCGACTGCTCGTATTCGGCAGCTTAAAATCGTACAAACCCCGGGCCGATTTTGCAACAGGGTTTCTAGCAACAGGTGGGTTAACTGCCCAACATAGTCCAGCGTTTCCTGATGCCGCCTCAGCCATTGAGTGGCTGAAACTGGAGAAACCAGACTATGCAATCGTGTGTGCTGCTCCAGATATGACGGAACAGGTTGCTGCAGAACTAATTGCAAATAAGCCTCAAAGTCTTCTATTGGATGTTGCAGGGCGTGTGAGTGAAGAGTTAACGGACGGATGGCTGACAAGCGGACTAGATGGATTTGTATACAACGGACAAGATCGTATTGGGAAGCTTACTCAAATCCTCAATCGTTGCAAGGGAGGCGCAGAAGCATGAAGAAGCCTGATTTTAGCAAAGTAGATATAAACCAAGTGACTCAGAAGTCAACATCTGGTCAGAACGAAGTAACGGAATCATTTCTAACAAATGAAGGAATTCAAGTTAAGCCGTTCTATACTTCCGAGGATAGTAAAGGACTCGATCACTTAGGGGACTTTCCGGGAATAGCACCAAATACAAGAGGTCCATATCCGACTATGTATGTCGCTCGTCCATGGACCGTCCGTCAATATGCCGGGTTTTCAACTGCTGAAGAAAGTAATGCATTTTACCGAAGGAATCTCGCGATGGGGCAAAAAGGGTTATCAGTAGCATTCGATTTGGCGACACATCGAGGCTACGATTCAGATCATCCGCGTGTAACGGGCGATGTAGGAAAAGCAGGGGTTGCAATCGATTCAGTTGAAGATATGAAAATCTTATTCGATGGCATCCCTCTTGATCAGATGTCCGTTTCGATGACGATGAACGGTGCCGTATTGCCAATTATGGCATTCTACATTGTCGCTGCGGAAGAACAAGGGGTTTCTCCTGAGCAACTTGCTGGTACGATTCAAAATGACATTTTAAAAGAATACATGGTGAGGAATACGTATATATTCCCTCCGGAAATGTCGATGCGCATCATTGCTGACATTTTTGACTATACATCAAAGAATATGCCGAAGTTCAACTCTATTTCGATTTCTGGTTATCATATGCAAGAAGCTGGTGCAACGGCGGATATTGAACTGGCATATACACTTGCTGACGGTTTGGAATATGTACGAACAGGATTAAAAGCTGGAATAGACATCGACTCATTTGCTCCGCGATTGTCGTTCTTCTGGGCGATTGGCATGAATTATTTCATGGAAATTGCCAAGATGCGTGCAGCACGTATTATTTGGGCGAAAATGATGAAAACGTTCGAACCAAAGAACTCGAAATCTTTAGCGTTAAGAACCCACTCACAGACATCAGGCTGGAGTTTGACTGAACAAGATCCCTTCAACAATGTAACACGCACATTAATTGAAGCGAATGCGGCTGCAATGGGACATACCCAATCGTTGCACACGAACGCTTTAGATGAAGCGATTGCACTGCCTACGGATTTCTCTGCACGAATTGCGAGAAATACACAGTTGTTCTTGCAAGAAGAAACGATGATGACGAAAACAATCGACCCATGGGGTGGCTCTTATTATGTGGAGTCGCTTACGAATGAACTCGTTGAAAAAGCTTGGGAATTAATCGAAGAAATTGAAGAATTGGGTGGAATGGCGAAAGCGATTGAAACTGGTCTTCCGAAGATGAAAATTGAAGAAGCAGCTGCTAAGCGACAAGCGAAAATCGATTCGAAAAGTGAAACGATTGTCGGTGTGAACAAATATCGCTTAGATCAGGAAGAACCGATTGATATTTTAGATATCGATAATACGTTAGTACGTCAAAAGCAAATTGACCGTATCCATCGCATGAAAGAAGAGCGGGACGATATGTTAGTTGCACAAGCTCTTACTGAACTTACTCAGAGTGCCAAAGAAGGATCAGGTAACTTACTGGCGCTCGCTGTGAACGCAGCGAGAGTGCGTGCCACAATAGGGGAGATTTCAGATGCGATCGAAGAGGTTTCGGGTAGACATAAAGCTGTTATCCGTTCTGTGAGTGGTGTGTACAGTCAAAATTTCTCCAACTCAGAAGAAATTGATGAAGTGAAATCGATGACAGATGAATTTCTTGAAAACGAAGGCCGTCGTCCGAGGATACTAGTCGCCAAAATGGGGCAAGACGGTCATGACCGCGGTGCGAAAGTCATCGCATCTTCGTTTGCGGATCTAGGTTTCGATGTAGACATAGGACCACTTTTCCAAACACCGGAAGAAACAGCGTTGCAAGCAGCGGAAAATGATGTCCATGTCATTGGAGTAAGTTCGCTTGCTGCAGGACACAAAACACTCGTTCCAGCATTACGGGCAGAATTAGCGAAAATAGGTAGACCAGATATCTTAGTAATTGTTGGAGGGGTTATCCCAGCACAAGACTATGAATTCCTTCGGGAGAATGGTGCAGCAGCGATATTCGGGCCTGGTACCGTCATTCCAGTAGCTGCTCAAAAAGTAATTGAAGAGATCTATCGCCAACTAGGTTATGAGGAAGTGATGGAGTGAACCGACGTGATGAGGACGTGCGGGAGGAAACCGCGCTCAACGTTATGGAAGGTCTGCATTCGTCCCATGATGGCATGAAGTCTGTAAAAAGAAGAAAGTTTAAACGAAACAAATCGCCGATTGATATTACTGAGCTTTCGCAAGGAATTGCTGAGGGCTCTCGGCTTAGTCTAGCAAAAGGAATTACTCTTCTTGAAAGTGTCGCCATCCATGACAAACCGGCTGGTCAAGAATTGCTTCGTACGTTGTTGCCCAAAACCGGAAATAGCATCCGAATCGGAATTACTGGAGTCCCTGGAGCGGGGAAAAGTACGTTTATCGAAGCATTCGGACTCATGCTGACGAAGGCGGGTCATAAAGTAGCGGTTCTCGCGGTCGATCCGAGTTCTTCCATTACGGGTGGAAGTATTCTGGGTGACAAAACGAGGATGGAACTGCTGGCACGTGATCCTCAAGCCTTCATTCGACCGTCCCCTACAGCTGGGACGCTCGGTGGGGTCCATCGTAAAACCCGTGAAACGATGTTGCTTTGTGAAGCGGCAGGCTATGATGTCATTCTGGTAGAAACTGTGGGCGTTGGTCAATCCGAAACTGCGGTACGCGAAATGACGGATTTCTTCTTACTGCTTGCGTTAACAGGTGCGGGGGATGAACTGCAAGGGATGAAAAAAGGAATTATGGAGCTTGCAGATGGCATCATTGTCCATAAAGCGGATGGAGAAAACGAAAGACTTGCAAAGAAAACGGTGCGGGAATATCGTCAGCTTGCTCATTTCCTTCAACCTGCTTCTCCTGGGTGGACAACTCGCGCATTACCGGTATCCTCCATAAAGGAAACAGGGCTGTCCGCAACATGGGAGATGATTCAAGAGTTTAGAGTTGTGATGGAGCGGTCAAACTATTGGACAGAAAGACGGCAATCTCAAACACGCAGCTGGTTTTACTCGATGATCAATGATCACTTGATCGATTCGTTCTACGGTGAACCAGGTCGCAAGCAGCAAGTTTTAGAGCTGGAAGGAAGGCTATTGAGTGATCAGATAACCGTTGCTGGAGCCGTAAAGCAACTATTTGATAAGGAAAGCCGCTAATTAATTACGCTGTCGTATTTGCATAAGCAAGCGAAATTGCTGAACAGTTTTCATCGCACTCGTAAACTGGTATGATAGTAGTATCATGCACCAAAGGGGGACAACTAGATGTCAATGGATTTTAATTTTTATATGGACGATATAACAGGCCAGGCTCGTGGAGAAATGGAAGCGGGTGGCTATGAGCAATTGAAAACAGCGGATGACGTTGAAAATGCATTCAAACGTGAAGGTACAACTCTTGTCATGGTTAACTCGGTATGTGGTTGTGCAGGCGGTATCGCACGTCCGGCAGCACTTCATGCAATCCACTACGATAAGGCTCCTGATCACTTGGTAACTGTGTTTGCAGGACAAGACAAAGAAGCGACTGCGCAAGCACGTATGCACTTTGGAGATTATCATTTACCATCTTCACCTTCATTCGTCTTGATGAAAAATGGAGAAATGGTTGCTGAAGTCGGACGTCATGAAATTGAAGGCCATGATCCAATGTCTGTTGTGACAAACTTGCAAGATCAGTTTGAACAGTATTGCGAAGAATTATAAAAAACAGGCCGGCATCAGTGTGACTGATGCCGGCCTGCATTTTCATGTCTTCTATTAAAATAATGTACTGAGACCGAACAAGACAGTAGAAGCAACCATAGCAACTATCATAATAATGACAATCGTTTTTTGAACTTTTTTATTGCTCATGTGCAAAAACCCCTTAATTGGTTTGATACTTTTAGTTTAACAGAATCTGCACAATTCTCAACTGGTGGCGCATTATTTTAGGAGCAGGTACAATAGAATAGGGGTGGAATGGTGGAAAAGGTTGACCATATCGGTATTGCGGTAAAAAGTCTTGACGATTCAATGGATTATTATATACATACACTTGGTTTGAAGTTGTTGGGCGTGGAAAAAGTCCCGCAACAGCATGTGACGGTAGCATTTCTAGATGCCGGTAATATCAAGCTTGAGTTGCTCGAGCCGATTGGTACTGAAGGAGCCATTGCAAGTTTCCTGGAAAAACGCGGTGAAGGAGTCCATCATATTGCATTCGGTGTGAGCAATATTCGTGAACGAATGGAAGAATTGAAGACCAACGGCGTCCGGTTACTTCAAGAGGAACCTAAAATAGGTGCAGGTGGAGCAGAAGTCGCATTCCTGCATCCAAAATCTTCGTTTGGAGTTCTTTATGAACTATGTGCCAAACGCTCATTGGGGGATGAGTAAGGTGGATATTTACGATAAAATTAACGAACTTTACGATAAGAAACGGAAGATAGAACTAGGTGGTGGCGATGAACGCATTGCCCGCCAACATGAAAAAGGAAAACTAACTGCTCGGGAACGCATCGAATTACTCGTCGACAAAGGAACATTTGTTGAATTGAGTCCTTTTGTGGCTCATCGGACACGTGACTTTGGGATGGACAAAATGGAAGGTCCAGGTGATGGAGTCGTGACGGGGTATGGAAAGGTGAATGGCCGTCCGATTTACTTATTCTCACAAGACTTTACTGTTTTTGGCGGAGCACTTGGTGAAATGCATGCCATGAAAATTGCCAATGTCATGGATCTTGCGGCAAAGAACGGAGCACCTTTTATTGGACTAAATGATTCAGGTGGCGCCCGTATTCAAGAGGGAGTTGTCTCTCTGGATGGTTATGGTGAGATCTTCTATCGCAACTCCATTTACTCAGGTGTGATTCCACAAATTTCGGTTATTCTAGGTCCATGTGCAGGCGGAGCCGTCTATTCACCAGCGATTACAGATTTCGTATTTATGACTGATGAAACAAGCCAAATGTTTATCACTGGACCGAAAGTCATTGAAACCGTTACGGGTGAAAAGATTTCATCTGAGGACTTGGGTGGTTCAAAAGTGCATAATGCCATTAGCGGGAATGCACACTTCCGAGGAGCCGATGAGCAGATAGTACTTCAAGAAGTACGACGGTTACTGACGTATTTACCTCAAAACAATGAAGAAAAAACACCAATTCAACCTATAGCTGAACAAGATGATTATCGTCCGGATTTAGCGGATGTCGTGCCATTTGAAACAATCAGACCCTATGATGTTCGGAAAGTGATCGAGCAAATTGCGGATGCAGACTCATTCATGGAAGTTCAAAAAGAGTTTGCGCGTAATGCCGTCGTCGGGTTTGCAAGAATCAAAGGAGAGGCCGTAGGGTTTGTCTGTAACCAGCCGAAAGTAATGGCGGGTGGCTTAGATATCGATTCATCCGATAAAATCTCAAGATTCATACGTACGTGTGACTCGTTCAATATCCCACTGATTACGTTTGAAGATGTGACTGGATTCTTCCCAGGAGTGAAACAAGAGCATGGCGGCATTATCCGTCATGGGGCAAAGATTTTGTACTCTTATTCGGAAGCGACAGTACCAAAGATCACAGTGATTTTGCGTAAAGCATTTGGTGGTGCTTATGTTGCCCTCAATTCGAAAGCGATTGGTGCGGATCTCGTATTCGCTTGGCCGAATGCAGAAATTGCGGTAATGGGAGCAGAAGGTGCAGCGAACATAATCTTCGCACGAGATATTGCGGCTAGTGAAGACCCTGAAGCAACGCGAGCTGCTAAGATTGCAGAGTATCGGGATAAGTTTTCGAATCCATATGCAGCTGCAGCAAACGGAATGGTCGATGATGTCATTGACCCACGCGAAACGCGTATTAAACTTGTGCAAGCGCTAGACATGATGAGAAATAAAAAAGAACAACGTCCTAAAAAGAAGCACGGCAATATGCCGTTATAAGAGGAGAGATTCCATGAATTACGAACGTATGCTTGATGAATTTTTTGAATTAGTGAAGATAGACTCTGAAACACGACACGAAGAACAAATTGTTGGCGTTTTAAAAGAAAAAATGGAACAGATGGGCTTCGATGTCTATGAAGATGACTCAAAAGAACGTACAGGTCACGGTGCGGGGAACCTAATCGCGACGATGAAAGGTTCTGTACCGGAAGCAGATCCAATTTACTTCACTTGTCATATGGATACAGTTACGCCTGGAGTCGGGATTGAACCGGTCTTAAAAGAAGATGGATATATCTATTCTGCGGGTGAAACGATTCTAGGTTCAGACGACAAAGCAGGACTTGCGGCGTTATTTGAGATGATGCGGACACTTAAAGAGAGTGGAGAAGCGCACGGGGATCTACAATTCATCATTACTGCTGGGGAAGAAAGTGGTCTAGTGGGAGCTAGAGAAATCGATAGAACTCTCATGAAAGCAAAATACGGCTATGCAGTTGACAGTGATGGAAAAGTTGGAGGAATCGTCACTGCAGCGCCATATAATGCGAAATTGAAGACAGTCATTCATGGTCGTACTGCCCACGCAGGAGTTGAACCGGAAAAAGGTGTTTCCGCGATTACGATTGCTGCAAAATCAGTGGCAGCCATGAAACTTGGAAGAATCGACTCTGAGACAACGGCGAACATTGGAATGTTTTCCGGCGGACAAGCAACGAATATTGTTTGTGATGAAGTCAACATTGTTTCAGAAGCACGTTCGATCAATTATGAGAAGTTACAAACTCAAACCGAGCATATGGTAAAAGCATTTGCCGAAACAGCTGAAAAAATGGGTGGTTCTGCTGAGACAGAAGTTCGGCTAATGTCTCCAGGATTCCATTTTGAAGAGAATGACGAAGTGGTTCAGGTAGCTTCTGAAGCGATCCGTGCCATTGGACGTACTCCGGAATTGAAAACGAGTGGTGGAGGCAGTGACGGTAATATCTTTAATGGGCATGGCTTCCCAACAGTTACATTGTCTGTAGGCTATGAAGAAATCCATACTAAAAACGAACGGATGCCTGTTGAAGAGCTTAACAAACTAGCAGAATTGCTTCTTGAAATTGTGCGTACCGTGACGAACCGCGGAAAGAAGGTTCAGTAATATGGAGAACACGAAAGCGATTGTCGTTCGTTGTGGCAATGAAGAATATGCAATTCCAGTTGAACAAACGGTTTCCATTGAAGAGTTAGAAAAAGTGAACCCGATTCCGCATTTACCTGAATACCTTCTCGGATTAATGAAAATTCGTGGCGAGCTTGTTCCAATTTTGGACTTTCAGCAAATTCTATATGGTAACTCAGCAAAAGATGATCCTAATGCTAAAGTGGTTGTTGTACAAACAGAAGGTGTTTACTTTGGATTACTTGTGTTAGAAGCGAAAGAAATTCTTGATATTTCAAAGGATACATTAACATCAAAAGGGTTAATGGCATATTCTAAGACGCCTTATTTCTCTTCTGTAGCGAATTTAGAAAATCGAATCATTACGATGATTGATCCGACAATTCTTTCTGACACACTGACAGGAATGGATGACATTACTGACTACGTGGGACAGCAAGTATCAGAGAACGTGTGACTGTTGAAACCGGGTAGAACGCTGCCCGGTTTTTTCTTGAAGCTAGAGAGGTGAGTGCATGGATCGCAAAGAACACGTCAACCGTCGAGTCATTCTACATTTGGATATGAATTGTTTCTTTGCATCTGTTGAACAAGCTCATAATCCAGAATTGAAGGGTCTTGCACTAGCCGTTGCAGGAAACCCTAAGGCACGACGAGGGATTCTTGTGACGTGCTCATACGAAGCACGCGCATTCGGTGTTTATACGACAATGACTGTCGGAGAAGCAAAAAGAGTGTGCCCTGAGCTTGTACTGGTACCTCCGGACTTTGAAAAGTACAGACAAGCCTCACAGGCGATGTTTGATATATTGAGAACATATACAGAATTAGTGGAACCGGTCTCGATTGATGAAGCATACATCGATATAACTGCGATAGGCGGTCTAGAGAACGCGATGGGAATTGCTAAAGAAATGCAAGAACGGATATTACGCGAACTAGATTTACCCTGTTCAATAGGAATTGCACCGAACAAGTTTTTAGCGAAAACTGCTTCTGACATGAAAAAACCGATGGGAATCACGATTCTGAGGAAACGTGAAGTTTCAAATATTTTGTGGCCACTTTCCGTACTTGAGATGCATGGAATCGGTAAAAGCAGTGCGGAAAAGCTTGCCCAAGCGGACATTCAAACAATCGGTGATCTCGCAATTGCGGATGATTTGAAAGTGAAATTGACTCTTGGTAAAAGAGGGCTGCAATTGAAGCAACGTGCAAATGGAGTAGATGATCGAATTGTCGATCCAGAAGCTTCAGAAGAACGAAAAAGTGTGGGAAGTTCGACAACGCTAGCAATAGATGAAACCGAATTAGACCCATGTTTAGCTGTCTTTCAAAAACTCGCAGAAAAAGTAGCTAGCCGATTGGAAGCCAAACAGTTAGCTGGTACCGTCATTTCCATTCAAATCCGAACGGCGGCTTGGCGAAACCAATCGAGAAGTAAAACCGTTTTGAACCCATTATATCGTTCGCAAGAAATTTATAAAGAAGCTGCACAGTTATTTCGTCTTCACTGGGATGGAGAGCCAATTCGACTACTGGGGATTACGGTATCCAATGTCATCCCGTTTGAAGAATTACATGAACAGCTGTCTTTCGATAATTTCGAGCGTCATGATAAAGAAGTGTCCATGCAAAAACTGGTTTCACGTATGAATGACCGATTTGGTCCAGGTACAATTCATAAAGGAAAGCAATAGAAAGGAGGAATTTGTTATGGATTTGCAGTTTTTAGGTACCGGGGCAGGAATGCCTTCAAAATTGCGTAATACGACTTCAATTGTTTTGAATTTGTCTTCTGAAGAGCGGGGCTATTGGATGTTTGACTGCGGGGAAGCGACTCAACATCAAATGCTTCACACAACCTTGAAACCGCGAAAAGTGACCAAGATGTTCATCACCCATTTACATGGGGATCATTTATTTGGAATCCCTGGTTTTATCGGCTCGCGCTCGTTTTTAGGCGGAGATAGTCCTCTTGATATTTATGGACCTATAGGGATTGAAGAGTGGATTCATACGACATTACGACTAACGAAAACTCATCTTACATACCCGTTAAGGATTCACGAAATCGAGGAAGGTGTTGTATTTGAGGATGATGAATACATCATAACCACACGGGAGTTGTCCCATGTCATCCCGTGTTTCGGCTATAGGATTGTGCAAAAGCCGTTGCCTGGAAAGTTACTGATTGACAAGGCAACCGAAGCTGGAGTTCCAAAAGGTCCGCTCCTTCAGCAACTCAAAAATGGAAACGATGTTACATTGGAAGATGGAACGATTGTCACAAGCTCATCAGTCATCGGTGAGCCAAAACCAGGATTTGTTGTAACGATTCTAGGGGACACAAGTGTCTGCGAAGCGTCAGTGGAGCTCTCTAAAAATGCCGATCTAGTCGTCCATGAAGCGACATTTAACGAAGAAACGGGACAACTAGCAAAAGATTTTGGGCATTCCACTATTCAACAAGCAGCAGAAGTTGTGAAAACGGCTAGTGCCAAAGCACTTGTCGCGACTCATATTAGTTCACGCTTTCTACCAAGTGATATTGACGCATTTAAGAAAGAAGGACAAGAAATATTTCCTAATGTCTTTGTAGCAAGCGACTTTGCTCAGTACTCACTTCACAATGGGGAAGTCACTGAAAGTAATTTTAAGAAATGACTAACCTTTTAGAGGAATTACATCACTTTCTTTTTAACGATTGAATGCTTTCTGAAAAAGATGCTACCTTAGATGAAAAAGCGGATATCATGAATCTTTAAGAGTCCCCTCAGTTGAAAAATCCCGCAAGCAAGACAAACACTAAAAACCTCCTTTAGTAATAGGATGCTATAGGAGGCGATGACTATGCATTGGCATCATAAAATAGGATCTTTAATCAATCAACCTGTTGGAATTTCATTAACGAATGGGCAAGGGACATCAGGGATATTGTGCGGTGTTACAAATGGTCAACTTCATGTGATTGAATACTTATATCAAGCACAATTCGCTTTAAAAAAGTATGATTTCTATATGATACAGGATATAAATGGATTTCCCCCTTGTCAGAATCAAGGTCGACTCTATTAGAAACTGTCAATGAGCAGTGAAAACAGTGTTTCTGAGAAGATACGATGCTGGAGATTAAGTGACATCTCTCATTTATATTAGAAAAGACCGCTAATCCGTCTAAGAATATACGGTTAGTTAAATGGTTCAAAAGATAAAATAACGAGCAAATTATCATCAATTTAGAGCCATGATTAGCATCGCATTGAGCGGTGCTTTTTTATTTTATTGAAAGTTTTTATGGGTATCTTTGGTATAATGGTTTCATGGGATAAAGAATATTTTGATATTCAGTGAAATAGCCAAATTCAGAGTGTTTTTCAGTGACACGCAAACAGTGTGAGTCACGCAAAAAATAATCTTATTTGCACTATGCTACGGGGGGACTCATGAAAACTCACTATTATTTAGGTTGGTTTAGTAATTTTTTTCCAGAGAATCTGGGCAGAGTGTTACAGGAGGACATAACTGATAGAAAATCGCTTGCTATGATTAGCTCGAATCCATCTATTTATGATGATGGTGCTACCGAGCGCTCGTGGCTTGACCAGGCTGGCATTATGTTTGATAAATATTATTTAATTAATTATCGCGTACAGAAGGAAGAGGCTCAAAAGTTAATTCAAAATGCTTCAGTCATTTTCTTGTTGGGTGGAAATATTCTTAAACAAAATGGTTTTTTGATGGAATATGAATTGTCGGGTTTGATCAAAAAAAGTAGTGCAGTTGTGATAGGAGCAAGCGCTGGTTCGATCAACATGTCCGCTAAATTCTTATGTTCGAAAAACTTTGGAGATGAGGTTGAAGTAAGCTCTGTTTACGATGGGATCGGCCTTGAAGATTTTTCCGTCCTGTCTCATTTTGATTTAGAAAGTAATATGGAGCTCGTTCAAAGCGAACTGTCTCCCTTATCGGAAGAAATAAATATTTATGCGTCGAACAAGGATTGCGCCTTGCGGTTAAAGGGAGACAAGATGGACGTTTTTGGAGATGTGTATTTAATTTCCAACTCAAATATTCGGAAATTGGATGAGACGTTCTAGTTGTGATCAATGACTATGGCTTAATTGCGCAATTTCGTTCTAATAAGCTTCTATATTAAATTTTGTGGAGGAGAGCTACGCAAAATATAATTGTTTCTTCTTTATCCAGAAAGCATAGATGTGCAGAACGGCCGCCAGTAATCGGAGGCAGTTCTTGCATCTAAGCTACAATAGGGCCAGAAGTAATGTACATACTCTCTTAATGCATCAGGAGAGAAAATGGGGGCTGTTATATGCAATCCATAATTGAATTGATTAGCAATATAAGCACGATTATCTTCTCTTTTTTAAAGGAAATTACAGAAGAGGAAATCGAAAAGAATATTGCGTATATAAAGCGAGAAGAGTGGTTTCAAGCATACCTGAAAGACGATAAGTATAATGAATTGATTTTTAATAATATCAAAGTACGTCATATTATTGGGACTTTTAATATCAAAAAGATGTCACGATCTAGATATCACAGAAAGCATCAGAAGAGAATCGAAAGAGCTATGGTTAAGTACTCTTAACTGAGTACAAGCAAAAAGGTGATTATGCAATACTTGGGGGCAATATTTTAACAAGATTTTTAGTTTAAATGGTGAAATGTGTTTAAAAAGGGGGGAGTTAAATCAGTAACTTTTTCTTAATCCTAATGGGCTTTTTTATTGTTGTTGCAAATATTATTGGATTTATATCTTACAAGAAAAAGAAGAGTGTATACTTTGCAGCTTTTACAATATTATTACTAGCAGTTTTTTTGGGGGCAATCGGTAGTGTAATAGCACTTTTTGCTATTCGTGACGCTTTTGCAATATTCTATGGCATGCAGATAGGATACTATTTATTAATAAATAGCGTCATCGTTTTTTTTATTGCAATTTTATCAACTATAATAAAAAAATTTACTGCAAAGAAAGGTGATTCCTGACTATATTTCAGTAATGGGGGTCAGTTATTGAAGATCAAACTTGCTTGAAACGGGCAACTTTGTGAAATTATTACTTATACTATCTGAAGGTATTTTTAAAAAAAATAAGACTTTGCGAATTTTTATTATTTAGTTGGGAGGTTATTATTTGCAATCCGAAGGGTTATATATTGTTATTTATATTTTGTCGTTATATATTCTCTTTTAAGTTATTGAGTGGGCAGGCAAGAAGGGAATTAACAATTCGATTATTGGTCAAGTACTTGAAAAGAAATATGGAAAAAAAGAAGATGCAAAGTCTATTCTTGAGGATTTTGCTGATGACGTAGATAAAGATAAATAAAGTTCCATTGTTCCACCAACGGGGGGAATTATAGGATAAAGAATCTGCCCCTTTCAGGAAACGGGCCAAACGATTCAGTTAAGAGTAATTGGAGGGGAGCAGACGAAATGGATTTGTGGTTTATGATTAAAGAGCATTCTGCATTCTTATCATTTTTTCTTCTCATAATTTTACTGAGTGTTTTCCTGTTGGTAGCTACTTGGAAAAATCGTACTAACATAACTAAAAGTTTATCCGCAATTATAAATTTAATTTCTACAATTTTTATCGTTGCATCTTTGATAGCAATGATATTTATAATATCATTTGGCTATAACTCTTGAATTGAAATTGTTAAGCTAATGGTGGCAATTGCGGAAGATGAACTGTTCCTAAAAGGGCCATTATCTAGCATGCAAATTGTTGCTTTGCGCTCCAGACGGAACGCTTTCCGAGGGGCGTGGCTTGAGCCTCCTCAGTCGCAAAAAACGCTCCCTGCGGGGGTCTCAAGGCGCACGCTGATCCCTTCGGAGTCGTCCGTCTTCCGTTCCAAGCAACGGAGTGTAGTTGTTATAAAGCTTGCATTCAAGAATAGGGCTATTTTGCTGAATATGAATCGGCTATTTATTAACCATATAGGGTTTAAAATTATACTAGGATAGGTGGAAAATGATTTCAGTTGATAGAAAATTAAGGTTAAGGGATTTGGAGATTTTCCGCTTTTTAAAAGATAATGTAGTATTAGCTTATGTCATCATCGAAGATACTCGGAAACCTTATACAGAGGAAGACAAAAAGCTAGATCCTCTTTGTTTCTTAGACGAAGAAGACTTGAATGAAATAGTTAATGTGTTTAAAATTTACTTTTTAAGTGATGAACCTTTAAAAAGAAATGATTCCGTTATGTTAAGAGAGTTTTTCGGGAATTAGTTAACAATAGTTCTTTTACTAATTACATTACACAAGAATATGTAGATGAAAAATTATACGAGTATGCAGACGATATTTGCAAAACTGAAACTTATCAAAGGATGTTGGAGGTCGTGGGATCTTCATACAGAATCCGAGATATCAATACTGAAAGTTGGTTGCATTTATCTCAAGACTAATCCGCTGAAGACACGATTAACGAATTCCACTGAAACTATCAAGTCCTTTAGTCACCGATACCACTGCAATCGGGGGCTTTTCTGTGACACCACTATCTCGGAATAGGGCTAATTAGAGAAGGAGAGTAATAACTATGCACGTATATGATGAAAAAGAGTTACCGTGGTATCTACGAGATAGACCGTTCTTTATCATATCCTTTCTTTTTGTGCCTATATCCTTGATTATATTGATTTCTAAACGGAAGCAAATATACAAGGAAACAATGTCTGATAGACTTTTTATAGCAGGGATGTTCACGTTTCTTTTTATGCTGAAATTTCTACCTAGCAATGTATATACAATCATAATAGCTGTTCTTCTATATCTTTTTACTGGATTCTTACTGGTGATGAAGCTAATTATTACTGACAAAAGTAATAATTGATTTTAAATAAGTTACTAATGCTTTTATACTGCTATCGGGGGCGTTTGTTGAATTCGTCTGTTCATCCTGTCGCATTTTGATCTCGAAAATAACATTGCGCTAGTTCAACGCGAACTTTCTTCCTTATCGGAGGAAATAAATATCTATGCTTCGAACAAGGATTGCGCTTTGCGTTTAAAGGGAGACAAGATGGACGTTTTTGGAGATGTGTATTTAATTTCCCACTCAAAAATTCAGAAGTTGGATGAGACGCTCTAGTTATGGAAAATGCCCAGGGCTTAATTGAATTAATTTCTTTATGCAAAGCTTCTATTATAAAAATTAGAGAGGGCGAACTATGCAAAATAGTATTGTTTCTTCATCATCCAGAACGTATAGATATGCAGAATGGCTAAGTTACAATAAAGCCAAACTGTCTGTGAAGATTGTTGCTTTTCGCTACAGACGGTACGCTTTCCGAGGGGGCGTGGCTTGAGCCTCCTCGGTCGCGAAAATCGTGCGCCCTGCGGGGGCTCAAGGCGCACGCTGATCCCTTCGGAGTCGTCCGTCTTCCGCTTCAAGCAACGTAGAGTACTATAAATAAAGCGTCCATTCATCAAACTGACCAAACTGATGGATTATGTTAAGAGGTGAAATATGAAGTATGTAATAGGTTTGTATATTGTAATGGCTATAATGGTAGCTGTGAATTTGATAAGTGAGTTTATTCTAAAAGGGGAGTATTCAGCAATTGCCAGTTGGGTCATCGTCATGCTTTTCCTTTTAGGAGGTGTCCTTTTCGCTAATGCAAGATACTATTTGACGAGAAAGTAAAATACAACAAATGGGGGCGTTAATGGAACACAACCGTGCACCAATAGGGCCATTTAGTTGAAGAAGGCAATCCGAAATTAGGTAGTTAAAAAGGGAGAGACATTCACAAATGGATTGGAATTGGAATGAAACTAGCATAAAACTCCCTTATACATCCGAAAACTTAAAAACATTGTTAGATACTGTTTGTAAGAAAGAAAATGAATTTCCACAATATGATTTTGCTATGTGGTGCGATAATTTAACAACGGCTTGGTTGGATGAAGATTTAAGCGATCAGGATGAACACACATATTACGTAGCCCAAAGCATTGAATGTCAATGGGATTTGTTTTGGGATGAACAAGAATTAAGAAAAATGGATCAAACGAAATTAGAGTTACCACTTAGTTGGTTTATGGAATGGTCAAAAGAATTAAATAAATAGGATGTGGTTATTTTTTTCTTTTATCGGGTGCATTAATTGAACAAGTTCTGTGCACCAATCGGACCATTTACTTGCATTATATTGAATTAATCTTGTAAGGAGGGACAGTGTGAAAGCAAAAGAAATTCTTCAAGAATTAGATGCATACACAGAGGACTATAATTTTCCTATACTAGATAATTATAATGTTGACTTGGCACAGTGTAGGATAACTGTCTTTAGTGATAAAGAACAATGGTTAATTGTATTTGAAATTGTAGGGATAGACATAAATCAGGAGATAACTACTAATTTATATATTTATAGCAACGTCACTAGACAGAGAGGTTTATTAACAGGTATAGATGACATTGTAACCTTAGAAAATAAAGAAAACTGGTATGATGACGAAGGCAATTTTATTGTAAATCCGTTTCATTTAGAACTTATTATCAGGGGGAAAAAGGTTACATTAAACCCGGAAAAGACTGAATACATTAAGTTGGGAATTAATACTGAAGCATTTAATTTAACTAAGCTTCTACGCTATCTAAATTCACAATACGAAGAAGAATTATGGTTAACGATCGAATCTGTAAAACTAGAGTTAGGTGAAAGTATTGAATTACCACAATTTTATCAAAGTAGTGAATGGCAGCATCCGGATATTAGTGATGGACAAAAACCAAGCGGAAGTATTTTTTTTCAAAGTCTGTCGCAAGCAATTGAGTCGAATAATGTGGATTTAATAAAATCGGGTGAATCAAATACTCACTGGTCTAATTGGACATGGAGCGATTTTGAAAACCAGGAAGAAGATATGGAATAAAGAGGTGTTATGCATTCGGGGGCGTTTGCTGTACAAGTAATTGCTCCAATGTGGCAAACGGGCCAGATTGAGGCACAAAAAAAATATAAAAGATTAAGGCAAGCTGCGTGTTGCCTGTTTTCTTTTATGTTTATAGCCTCTTAAATTTAAGAAATTCTTCATAAATTTATATAGCATTTCTAAATAATTTCTCGATATACTAAGAGCACGAGATTGAGAAAGGGGATTATGTAAGAAAGGAGAAAAAAGTTAAAGAAATATACATAGGATAGTATATCTACTTTCATTTTTACACTATTAAATATGCTTGACGAGTGTTTCATCAATACATGAAAAGCATTAAAACAGAAATCGAGGAAGACGTATGAAAAAAATATTTAATGGCATAGGTCTACTAGTAGCAGTTTTTTCTATTTTCTTTTTTCTATTGGTTGCGGACAAAATTGTCTACCATAACGATGAAACAGTATATGACCTTGAATTGTCTCATAATATATCCAATGATCTTTTAAGTGAAGTTGCTAAAGAGACATATGTAATGATTAGATTAGTGGATTCAAAGAACATAAGTTTTGGGAAAAACGAGTTAGACGTTACGTTCATCAATCCAGTTTCAACAGTTAGTGTGGGAAAACAATCAAGTGTTTTTCCAAAAGATAACATTAACTATTATGTTTATAACGAAAAAGAAAAAAGTAAAAATATTAAGTTTTTCACTGTTCAAAGCAATAGTGAGAAAAAAATTAACAGTCTAAAGCGCTCTTTAGAAAAAAAGGGTTACAGCGTTAATATTCGCAAAAATGAACCAGTAGATTTCAACCTAGGCATGCTTTTTTCTTCACTGAATTTAAAGTTTTTCTCCTTACTTACATTATTAATAATATTAAGCATAGCAACATATTATGTGCATCGATTAAAGGAAATTGGTATTAAAAAGTTACACGGTTGGAATAACAGAAAAATTTCTTTTTATTTATTGTTTAAATTGTCAATCCATGCGTATGCAGCTAGTCTATTTCTAGCCGTACCCTTCAGTATATATATCATGATTAATGATATTAGTAAAATTATTTTATATGGACGTATATACTTTTTATTATGTTTCTTTTTAGGATTAGTTTTCTTGATATCCGCTCTTATTGGAACGCTATATATCTATAAAGTGAATCAGGTTGGAGCGATAAAAAATAAAAAAAATAATAAAGTACTCTTTTATAGCTTACTCTCATTTAAGTTTGTGATTGTTACCTTGCTATTATTTTCGTTGAACGCCGCTATTACCGATATCAACAAGCTAAAATCAAGTATTCAATCTATCGATGTCCTACAAAAGAATGATCTTTACAAAATACAAACATCGGCTGTTCCTGAAACTAAGCTACATGAAAAACTTGATCAATTTATTAATACTATAAATGATGAAAATCTGTACAATTATTCACCACCTGATGATCTGTTAAATGTCACAAGGTTAAAGCAGTACCAATCAACTAATAAACTACGTGAAATTGACAATTTTGCATTCACCTCAATTTCTTCTAACGTACTAGAATTGATTGATATTGTTGATAACAATGGACTACAACTTAATAGTTCTGTAATACAGGCTAATACTTTGTTAATTCCAAATCATTATAAGAGCGAAACTAAAACTATTCTTAACAATCTACAATTTGATAAAAGTACTGAAATTGTTTATGTGAAAGACGGGCAAGTGCAAGAAAGTATTTTATGGCCTGGGTTATATGTATATGATTCTATTTACTATGTGCATGATCTGAAAAAGATGCTCTATCTAAATTCAGGGGAAGTATTATTTGATAACAAAAGTTCGAAGGTTATCGAAAAAAAACTGACTAAATTAGAACTAGACGCCAACAGCATAAGAGTTGATTCTTTAGATAAGGAATATAATATTTTTAAAGGCAACTTAGAATTGAACCTTTTTGAATCGATGTTTCATCTGATTATCAATATACTTTCATTTTTACTCTGTATTTTATCTATAGTAACGATTTTCTTAGAGTTGAGAAAAAAGGAGTTTGGAGTTTATCGATTGCTTGGAAAGTATCCAGGAACGTCTATAAAGAAATTTATGATTTTAAATGGAATAATCACGATAGGCATTTCACTTATTGTAAATCCTATATTTTTGATTTTATTTATCATCGAGGCTTTAATTTATAGTGTTTTGATTTATCAATACATCAATCGAAAAGCGATACTAGCAATAAAAGGCGAATAATTATAGAAGTGGAGATAATCATGACCTTAATTAAACTAGAGAACATTACTAAAACGTTTAATGGTGAACCTATATTCGTTAATTTCAACCTGGAAATAGATAAGGGTGAGTTTCTAGGCATAGCAGGAAGAAGCGGAGCAGGAAAATCTACGTTATTGAATATAATAGGACTACTTGAGGATTGTGAGGGAACTGTTAGTATAAAAGGAAAAACGATTGATAATATCAATTCAAAAGAAGCTCGATTGGTATTAAAAAACGATATTGGATATCTATTTCAGAACTATGCATTGATCGATGACCTAACTGTGTATGAAAATTTAACAATTATTTTTGATAAGACTCCTAAAAAAGAACGTAGAGCACTAGCATTACGCGAATTAAGTAAGTTAGGGCTAGGAGATGTGTTAGATAAAAAAATATATCAGCTATCTGGTGGCGAACAACAACGAGTTGCGATGGCAAGATTAATTTTACGTGATAGTGAAATTATTCTTGCGGACGAACCAACGGGAAGCTTAGATAAAAAAAATGGTGCCATCATAATGAGTTTACTCAAAGAACTACACATGCAAGGTAAAACTATTATTATGGTGAGCCATGATGAAAACGCAATATTGAATTGCACAAGGGTGATTAATTTATAACATGACTTATTGAATATTGCTCCAACCACAGTGATCAAAAACGGTTTTTTGGTATAAGAGGATCACTAATATCGTATAAGCGCCATCTTTCAATCGATCTGTTTTGTTTATTTATTGGAATCGTTAGTTTAACAAACGGGGGCGTTTGCTTAATAGGTGATCGCTCTATATCGCAATCGTGCCAATAATTTATTGTAGAAAAATTTATACAAAGCCAATTGGAATTTACGTTTAAGGGATAAATAGATATTGTGTTGTGTCGTATTTTAACTCATAAAAAGGGGGTGTAGAAATGGATTCGTTTCTCTGGATAACTGTTGGTTTCATCGTAATCGGATTTGTTGTTCTCGTTTTTATGAAAAGAAGTATGGAAAGGAAGCTTGTTTTAATAAAAGAAAACGAGGAAAGTATGGAAATTGAACAGAATTCGCCTAAACCTATTATTCGGTGGATATGGGGATCTGTTCTTTGGGGAATAGTGAGTATGTTTTTAATCGTATGGTCTTTTTCTGTTTATGCGTAAAATAGATTGGCGACGAAGTAATCCACTTTTCTGAAAGACTGTATTTCAAGAGTAGAGCCAGATCATTTGTTTGTTTGAGCTAAAAAAGGAGTGAATTGCGTGAAGCTATGGAATCGTACCGTTATGAAAAAAAGGTTTTGTTTGGCTTTTCCTATCATGTTTTCTTTTGGTAGCTTGTAGTAATGAAAGTGAAGAATTTAAAGGCAAAATTGATATAAAGGGAAACATTGTAGAAGTAGATAGCCCTGGAAATAGTATCTTGGTTGAGGATAAACAATTAGGTTTAACATGGGTTGCACTGCATGAAAATGATGACATCAAAGATTATGAAGAAGGACAAGAAGTGGCTGTTTGGGTAGATGGTGGAATAGACACTTTTTCGCCTGCATTCACTCAAGCATTAAATATTGAAATTATAAATCCGAAACAATGATAATTCCGTTCCGTAAACGGGGTTGATTCTGAAACAGGGATCTGCTCTCTTCAACAAAAGGGCAATTTAGTTTACTAAGGGGATTTGAAAAGTGAATAGGAAGTATAGTAAGTACTCCATCATTCTAATTGTCGATGGGATTTTTATTGCGTATATGGGTTTTCCGCCGATTAATATTGATTTCTTGGGTTGGTGGGAAATAATCATCGGCTTTGGTATCTATTCAACAGGCATAGTAATTGGTTTCATTGCTTTCGTTAAGAAAGAAAAAGGATTTATAAAGTATATCTCGTTACTTTCCATTTCATTAGGTGTAATCTTTCTTGCAATTCTCTATGCAATCGTCGGTAGAATTTAACGATATTAATTTGATGACATAATTCTACTAATGGGCGCAGTTGTTGAATAACGCTGTGCCTGAAACGTGTCATTGATTGTTTAACAACTGATTGAATACGAACAAGAATAGGAAGTGCAAAATGGGATATGATTGGGAAACATGTCCCCAGGAGGTAAGGGATTTTATTCGCAACCTTAATAAAGGTATACAAAGGATAATAAAAGAAAATTTTGTGGGTTTTTATATACACGGTTCCTTGGCGATGGGTGGTTTTAACCCTAGGAGTAGCGACATCGATGTTTTGGTTGTTACAAATAAAGCAATAGGGGTCGAAATTAAGTGGTTATTGGCACATTTTTTCCTGGAATATTCAAATTCCCCATTCCCAGTTGAAATTAGTTTTTTAAACAAGGAGCAGTTAAAGGACTGGAAGCACCCTTGTCCATTCGATTTTCATTATAGTGAATTTTGGAGAAAACGGTATCAGGATGCTTTGATAAGTGAGACGTTTAATTTTTTACAAAAGGAGAAAAGCACTGATACGGATTTAGCAGCCCATATTACAGTAACCAGCCATAGGGGGATATGTGTATATGGCGATGCTATTGCTGAGGTATTTCCTATCGTTCCTCAGTCAGATTATATATCATCAATAATGGGTGATTTCAAAGACTGTATACGAAATATTGAAAATGAACCAGTTTATTGTTCTTTAAATTTAATAAGGGTATTTTGGTATCTAAAAGAAGGGGTTATTTCATCAAAGCAAGAAGCGGGTAACTGGGGACTAGGAATATTACCGCAAGATTTACGGACCACAGTTGAAAAAGCGATTAACAACTACACGGGTAATAAAATTAATATTTCTTTTAATCAGGATGAACTCACTCTTTTAAAGAAGTATATAGCTGAAAAGGTCGAGTCTTTGTTACAAACTAGGGAATGAGTTGTCTGTCACAATCGCGGGCATTAACAAAACCAGGAATTCACTTCAAAAAAGCAGGGGAATTGAATATGAAAAATAAAGGCTAAACATAATTTGTTTAGCCTTTTTAATGATACCCGGGGCCACTTCTATTAGCGTTTATGAATGCTGTTAAATCAGTGTTTTTTTTACGACTTTCTCGAAATGTCCGGCGATCCGCAGTGTGACCAAATTGTGCTGCAACATTTCATTAATTGAAATTATTCCAATGCATATCTAAATGTGTATATTGTTGATTTGAATTTATGAAATGCACTTCTGATTCGAGGTCTTTATATACTTGGCAAATCTTAAATCGCATTATTCCCACCAATCTGTCTACCTCTCCCAGTCTAATTTCATACGTGCTATCGACAAGGTTTCAATTGGGAGTTATTCCTCTATCCTTTATGTCCTCCACGAGCGGCAACCTAATCGTAATTGTTGTCCCATACTTATTCGAATCTACATTTATTTTACCACCATGCGCTTCGACTAATTGTTTGGCAATCGTCAAACCAAGCCCTGTTCCAGTATCACCTGAGGTCGTGTTCGTTCCTCTGTAATAGCGATTGAATAGATTCTCCATCATATATTTTGACATGCCTATCCCTTCGTCTTGCACTTCAAGTAGAACCCATTCATCTTCTAGGTGTATATCTACATGAATTGGTGTACCCTCTGGGTTGTGCTTAATCGCATTACCAATAACATTGCCTAACACCCTGTTAAATCTCTTCGGGTCAATGGCGACCCAAATAGATGTGCCTCCTTTTGGAAAGGTAACAGATTCTTCTTCAACTTGACTAGCGTATTTATGAATAAATTCCCCCAACTCGATATTTTCCATCTCAATCAACACGCCCTCATTTTTCAACTGATACGTATAGGTTAAATCGTTAATAAGTGCATCCATATAGCTTGCTTTCTCTTGCATTACTGACGCGAACTTCTGCACTTCTTCACTCGTCCACTTATGACTCGATTCGAGCATCACCGAATAACCGTAAATTGAACTAAGTGGCGTTTTCAAATCATGCGATAGCCCGGTAATCCAATCTTCTCGAAGTTGCTCTGTCTTTTGTAGTTTTCGTTCATTCTCTTCCAGATTTTCAGCCAATGTTATCAAAGACTCATCCACATCTTCATATACTCTATATTTCTTCTTTAATCGTCCATCTTTCTTGTTCCGTATTTTGTGATCTTCTATATGTCCATAATCTTTTCTAGACAACTTTTCAATCTTCTTCATGAAATAAAAAACAGGTCTTCCAAATCTTTGACCTATCCAAAACGAAAATAGAATAATAAATAGTAGAAGAATGCCGTGAAAAAGAGTAATGCCTATAAGAAATTTTTTCATGAAATTAATCATAGCGGTGTTAAAGGGAGCATAATGCGGATTAGGCATTCTAACGACAGCTGTTGTTCCATCCCCAAGTATTCTAGATGTTTTTATCTCTTTTTGCTCAGCTAGAACTTGTGACATTTCAAGCAATTTCATCCCATTCAACGCATCTTTAACGTTATCGTTAGATTTATAGATAATACTACCGTCTGCGTCGTAGAGCTCAAATATGGCTTTATGCTCTTCTAATACTTTTTTCTGATCAATAGTAATCTCGGGAAAACTTTTAGAAGTCATAAGTGTTTCCAACAGTATATCGCTATCTGTCCGTTCAATGAATAGCAACGATCGATCTTTTTTTAGCAACCATATATACGAACCTTTGTCAGCAGACATTTCAATAAAATCCGTAAACTTATACTTGGAAAGGATTTCACTTTTCTCAGCAGAAGAAGTAATTATGTTTCCTTCATTATCAATAAGTTGTAAGATTCCGCCACTCTCTTCTGCACTTTTCTTTAGTGCATTTGAAAACAGGAAATTTCCCTCTGCATCCTTCTCAATGTGACTCTCGATTGTGTCAATATCTGCTTCCCGGATATTTGTATATGCATTAAAATCACTTAACCCTTTAACGGCTAAGAAGATAATAATAAGTATAGAAGCTACAGCTACACTTAAATAAAAGATAAAGAAATAACCAACAAACCGGAGTGTAATCTTACTAGACAATACACCTTCACTCTCCCTCAGTTTGAAGTTTATAGCCAATGCCACGTACGGTCTTTAAATAGTTTGGAGAGCTAGGATCAATTTCGATTTTTTCTCGTAACCTACGAATATGAACCGTAATCGTATTATCATCTATAAAACTATCCAATCCCCAAACAGCTTCATAAAGTTGCTCTTTCGAAAGAACCTGATTCGGATGCTCACAAAACAGTTTCAAGAGATGAAATTGTTTCCCTGGAATTTGGGTGATAACTCCGTTTACAATCAATTCTGCAGCGTCCACATCTAGTTGAAACTGTCCGAAGTCATAACGGTTTCTCCCTTTATTTACTGCAGACAGATATCGGCTTGTTTGGACCTTAACACGCGCTGCCAGTTCCATTGGATTAAACGGTTTCGTAATATAATCATCAGCACCGTGTATGAATCCGCGTAATTTATCTGCATCAGACGATTTTGCTGTCAAAAAGAATATCGGCGCGTCTGATCGTTTTCGGATTTGTTCTGCTAGTTTAAGACCAGTTCCATCAGGCAACATAATGTCCAATATATATAGATCATAAGATTTTTCAAGAAAGAAAATTTCTGCTTCATGGTAAGTTAAGCATACATCAATATCGAAGAATCCCTCCTTGCGTAAAATAATATCTACCATGTCCCCAATAGCTTGTTCATCATCTAACACAAGTATTTTTGCCTGTTCCACTAAATTACCTCCATATGTAAGACTCTGTTAAGGTTCCAGTCACATTCTTATAGGATTCACCCTATATAGTAACAAATGAAAGGGTGGTTTTGTATGTGGGTTATTGCTAAGCATGAAAGTTTACAACTATTAAAAAGCGTTAAATCAATTCTCGTTCTACTGTTTCTACTCGGCTGTGCGTATGCCGGCGTAAGTGTTACTGAACTATTAAAGAGTTCCTTCGACATGATGCACGAAAATGATTTATCCGTTTCTGGAAGTGAAGCGATGATACATTCGATAGGTTTATCGTTTGCTATCTTAATTTTCGGACCATTATTTGCATTCATACTTACACATGATGTGATGAATCGAGATATTGAACAACGGACAATGCGTTTTTTAATTACAAAAACCGAACGCCAAAAAATCGTACTAGGAAAAGTAATTGGCCATTTAATATTTTGGTTTACCATTATTACAATATCATACTTACTAATTTTCATTTTATCTGGCTATTTTTCATTTCTCGCTTTTTTCCAATCAGCTTCATTCATATCTGTATTTGTTGGACTGGCTTTAATACTTTCTTTGATTATTAAGAAGCCAATCTTCTCTTCATTTATTAGCATTCTGTTGGGCATCGCATTTCCCATCTTAAGTTTTTGGGCGATGTTTAGTGATAAGTGGGTTCTCTCTATTTTTAAATATGGCACCCCTTATAATTATTTGGAAGATGATAATATGCTTTTTTTTGTTAATTTTGCTTTTACAACTGTTTATATACTGTTGGCTATTTATTTATTTAGAAAGAAGGATGTATAATGAATGCCATTTCAGTTCGGAATTTAACAAAATCATACGGCCGTACCAAAGCAGTCGATTCGGTTAATCTACACATCAAAAAAGGTGAATTATATGGATTTTTAGGACGTAACGGTGCCGGAAAGTCGACGTTCATCAATATGCTAACAGGGATAATTCAACCAACAACAGGCGAGATTTCCTTACTCGAATTAAAAAACACCAATACAATATTAAAACGAATCGGCGTCTTACCTGATTACACCGCATTTTATGAATCAATGACTGCCCTGCAACACCTAAGCTATTTTTCCTCATTGCAAGGGGCTAAAAAGTCGAAAATGGAGTGCATTACAGTCTTGGAGAAGGTCGGACTTGTCCCACATGCAGCTGTAAAAGTCGGCAAATACTCATTCGGTATGAAAAAAAAGTTGGGCATTGCACAAGCAATTATTAATGAACCAGACTTGCTCATTCTTGATGAGCCGACTTCAGGAGTGGACGCTGAATCAGCAATTCATATCCAACGGCTTCTCCTTGACCTCAATAAAAAAGGAACGACTATTTTCATGACCTCGCATAATTTAGACGAAGTTGAAAAGATCTGTACACGGCTCGCGATTATGAAAGATGGGCGTATTATAAATGAAGGAACACTTTCTGAACTTAAACAGAAGTATACAGAGTCACTTGAAGTGGTCATGGCAATATCCCGATGGCCATCCAGTCAACTGCTCATGGAGGCTACTAATATCACAGGAGCTCTAGACGTTTTAGAATCTACTATGAGTTTCAGAGCAACTAATGATGAGATGATCCAGGAAGTCGTTCGACTGCTCGTAAACAACGGGATTGGCGTTCACCGAATCTCAGCGGACCAACCAAATCTCGAAGATATTTTTTTGAATGGATGAAAAGATAATGACAAGAAACAAAAAAAGCATTGGAACATAAATTTTCAAATTAACACATAGGGGGAATAATACTTTGTCGACATCAATAAAAAGAATAGGAACAATCGATGGAATAAGGGGATGGAGTCTATTTGGTATTCTTCTCGCAAACTTACTCATCTTTCAATACGGGATTTTCGGAAAAGATGAAATAGGTTATTTCAATCTTTCATCCACTAACTTAGGTTTTTACTATTTTACTAAGATATTTATAGAAGGTGCTTTCATGCCTATTTTTACTTTCATTTTTGGCTATTCACTCATATTAATGAAGAAAAGTCTTGAGGGAAAACAACTAAAAGTTAAATGGCATTTATTCAGAAGGTCGATTATTTTAATTGGACTCGGACTCTTACATAGCATTTTTTTATGGGAGGGGGATATTTTATTTGTGTACGGAATTATGGGGATTTGCCTTTTGCCTTTTGTTATGCGAAAACCAAAAACGATACTGATATGGGTCGTCCTTTTATTTTCTCTAATTACGGCAGTAAGCTTAGTCGATTCTGGTGAAGATTTTGAATTAACGAGTGAAGCCAAAATGACATCTTATCTAAATGAAACAATGACTATTTATAGTGCTGGAACATATAGCGAAATTAAAGATCATCGTCTGAATAAAGATCCTTTGGAACTTGGGTCAGCAGAGGCTACTCTCATGCTCTTACTGTTGCCATTTCTATTAAGTCCGATGTTTTTATTCGGGATGTATGCGGCCAAAATGAAATGGTTTCTTAATCCTATAAAAGATAAAAGAAAATACTTAACTGGTTTATTAATACTCATACCTATAGGTCTATTATTAAAAAGTACACCATATCTTTTTGATGAAATTAATTTGGAGATGCTTGGTGGAATTGTTCTTCCAATCGGATACATTTGTCTATTTGCATTCGCTTATTCTAAACTTCCGCGCACGTTAACGTTTTTTGAAAACGTAGGGAAATTATCGTTAACGAATTACATCATGCAAACTGTTATATGTACATTTATCTTTTATGGATATGGATTTGGTTTATTCGCGAGACTAGGCGTTGCAGCTGGAGTTGCTTTAGGAGCGGTCATCTTTACTTGTCAAATAGTCGTCAGTACTCTTTACTTGAAATACTTTAAACAGGGTCCATTGGAAAAACTAATGAGAGTGGGGGTATATTTACGACTGCGGAGTGCGAAGTAAGTCTAGCAACTTTTTTTAAAGGGCCGTTTCAGTAGCTCAATAGTCAAAACAGATTGGTGGGGATGTATTGCAATAACTAATTATTTGACTAAGAATTCAGAGAAAAAAAGGAGGTAAAGGATATTCTGAAGAAGGATTAAAGGAGATATTTGATAAAGACTTCTATATTTTGAATTTTATAAAAATTAAAAACCTGCACAATCAGATGATTTTTTTGTATGAGCTCAATGCAAGTTAAAAGTTAAGTGGTCTTATTCAAGTGACGGGTGCAATTCTTGCAGAAGAATTTGCGCCCGTATTATACATACTAGACCGTATTTGCAGAATAGGGGGATATAATGACCAAACAAAAGATCTATTTTTTAGGGTATTTTCTATTATTCCCAACAATCTTCATAGTTAGCTCTTTCTTATGGAGATTTCTTATTAGGAGTAGTGATTTATTAATTGTGTTAACAGATTCTTTATCAATACTAGCTATATATTATTTCATCGTGAGTATTTTCTTTGTTGTTCGTATAAAGTAAGACGTTGTATTGGAATTGCCTTCGGTCTACATAAAAGCCAAAGAAGATGATACATTCAAGTTCAAGGTCTGGGAAGTTTCTAGCCGACAAAGTTGGGTTATTGGCGAATGATGGTCTAAATGGGGTGAATGATGTTTAAAACTGTATGAAAGCTATGTAATTGGTATAATAAAAAACTGAGGGCTCAAAGCGGAAGGTTGTATGATTGTCTTCCGCTTTTTTGTTATTAGGCAAAGGGGGCTGTTCATAAACAAAGACCAGCGCTCATTCTTCATAATCGGAGCCGTTTGTGATGAGAGTTCAGAAAGGAGTTTTGATCAGTAAAGTATTGACAATGTGTACTTGTAGGGGAACCATTCAGAACATGTAGAATTGGTTAAACAGTATCTGAAACAGTCATGAGAGAAGTAAAAGTAGTGACTAATTTAGTAGAAATATTTATTCGCTGACCAATATTCTGGAATCGGGCGTTCATTTTGAACAAGTGATTCCTATAGAAGCGGTTTTACGTGAACCGCTTTTATATTCCGTCATAACGGGGTATGTAATTAAAGTGATTCAGAAAGTAATAGTGAAAATACGTGAATAGGATAGGGGCAAAACAAACCAATGGCATATATTTTATTAATTGTTGGATTTACATTGTTGATAAAAGGAGCTGGCTATTTTGTTGACGGATCTTCCAATATCGCAAGACTGCTCCAAGTTCCGCCTATTTTAATCGGGTTAACAATTGTAGCTTTTGGGACAAGTTCTCCGGAAGCGACTGTCAGTATTATTGCAGCACTGGAAGGAACTGCAGATGTTGCAGTGGGAAACGTAGTTGGCAGCAATATTTTTAACATTACTCTCGTTGTTGGAGTAGCTGCTATTTTATATCCTTTGAAGGTTGAAAGTGAGACTATTAGAAAAGAAATTCCATTTACCTTACTCGCAAGTGTGGCAATGTTAATTCTTATGAGTGACATTGTATTGCAGGGGTTCAGCAGCAACATGATTTCACGCGGTGATGGGTTCATCTTTATGCTGTTCCTTTCCATTTTTATGTATTATGTTATTGAGATTGGACTAAAAAGCCGGAAAAATGCAACGAACGAACCAGTACCTGAAAACATCAGCTGGGGTAAAAATATATTAATTACCATATTAGGTCTTGCTGCAATAATATTTGGAGGGGATTTGGTAGTAGATAATGGTACGAAAATTGCCTACTCTCTTGGTATGAGTGAAACATTGGTGGGACTAACAATTATTGCAATAGGGACTTCTCTTCCTGAACTTGTCACATCTATTACAGCTGCCTTGAAAAAAGAAAGTGAAATTGCGCTTGGGAATATCGTAGGTAGTAATATTTTTAACATTCTATTTGTACTTGGTACCTCGTCTATAATTTCTCCATTAGCGGTGAACGATAAGGTACTAATTGATGTTGTGTTTATGATTGTACTGACTGTTGTATTATTGATTTTTTCAAGGACCGGTTTCAAAATTGGAAAGCGTGAAGGATTGGTGCTTGTCGCCGTCTACATTATTTATTTAGTCTATATTATATTACGAAATTAACGCGATACTGTTTGAACCCTGTACCATTTAACTAACATTTCCGTTAGGATCTAGGGATGGGTTTTTGCTGAAGAAATTAAATAAATCACTTCAATTCCCTACATTTTGACCACTGAATTAGCAACGATTTTATTAAGATATATGCGTCTTCCGATATTTATTTTAGGTCGTATGATTCGTATGTATATTGGATTGTTGAGATATGCTCGATTTTTATTCAAAGGTTCATATATTGGAATTTAAAAGACCGCTAATTAGACTGACATAGTGATTTGAGACAACTATAAAACACCTTGATTAGGCTGCTTTAACACTGTAATTTAAAGGTGTTA